>JAYELL010000001.1:0-18786 GCA_034717495.1 Chloroflexota bacterium
GAGGGGGAGACACGGGGAGGGGGGGACACGGGGAGGGGGGGACACGGGGAGGGGGAGACGCGGGGAACGCGGGGACCCATAGACGGTAGACCGCTTCCAGAAGACCGCAGACAACGGACGACGGACCGCGATCTGTGGTCGGCGGTCTTGCGATATGGGGAGGGACTCTGAGATTGCCACGGCCCTTGCCCGCGCACAACCGCCGCCGAGGTAGATGGGGGATCGGGCCTCGCAATCCCTACCGGGACGTACCAGTGACAGAAGGGACTGCCTTGGCGACGCGGAGACGCTCCGACATTCCGACATTCTGGTATATTGACATAATGACATAATGAAATTCCGCCTCTACAACACAGGGCAGGGGGTAATGCAGGTTCACAGGAGCTCCGGCGCGTCGCTACAGATGCCATCCACGCCCAGGCGCCTGAGCTGGGCGATCTCTGTCGGCCGTTCCTCGTGCCAAAGCAGGATGCCCAGACCGGCCTGGCGTACCCTGGCAATCCACTCGGGCGTGAGCAGCCTGTGCGGCTCAGGAACCAACGACTCCCAGCAAGGGTGAACGTAGTCGGCGCCCACGGCCTGCGCCAGTTTTACCGGGTCCACGCTGGGTGCGTCGAACAGGATCGACGTGGCAATAGTCGAATCGAAAAACTTGACGGCGGCCACCCAGTCAGCCCGAAACGAGCCGACGATGGCCCAATGGTGCAGTTCGTAACGCTGGATGGCCTCGACCACCGGCTGAATGGCTGCGCCGGCCTCGAGTTCGATGTAGGGGATGAGCCGTTCCTCCATGCAGCACCCAATGGCCTCCTCCAGCGTAGGGATGGTCTCGCCGTTGCCGGCGTCCAGTGTCTTGAGCTGGTCCAGGGACAACTCGCTGACTGCACCACTGGCACCCAGCCGGCTCACCACCGGGTCGTGGATGACCACAGGCACGCCATCGGCTGAAACACGAACGTCCAGTTCCACGGCGTTGGCGCCTAGCTCGGCCGCCCGACGGAAGGCGGCCAGCGTGTTTTCCGGGGCGTGGGCCGAGGCACCGCGGTGGGCAATGCGTAAAAAGTGCAGATCCTCGGGAGGAACAGTGGCGGCCAGACGGTCGATGCGGCAGGCCACGCGGCGGGGTATCCAATCCGCCAAGGCCGGCCAGGGCACCAGCACTTGTGACGTGATCGGAAAGGCCTGGCCAGATTGCCGTGCCGGCTCAAAGACCTGTCGCTGCAGGAAGGTGCGCACCAGCGTATTGGCGTAGGGCGTGCGCAGCCGGGTTAGCTCGGCCTCGAACAGTGGAGTCACCCAGACGCCCCCGACGCCGGCCAGTCGCCTGGTCTGCTCGGCAACCTCACGAGCCGGCCTGCGCTGCAGGAACCAGCCCGGTTCTGGTGCAAACGCGTGTTTGCCCGGTTCGGAATAGACCACGAGGTGATCATCCTCCAGGGTCAACCTGCCGTCCAGCGCCATGCTGTGATAGCCGCCGTGCCAGCTGGCCTCGCCCCGTACGACCTGCCCATCGCCGTCCACGAATACCCAGATGTGCTCCAGCTCGTACAGGTGACCGATGTCCCAGTCCCACCAGATCGCATACTCGATGGCCAGCACCGCCCCTGCCCGGTCGGGCGGATACAGCTCGACCCGGCGAGGGAAGCTAGGGGAGTCGGCATCATCGCGAAAGATGGTGTAACCCGCGGCCAGCGGCATGAAAGGCTCCTGTTGATCGAAACGGATGATCGGGGCGTAGCGGGCGGCCAGGCCTTGCGCTCCGGCATCCTGGGGCAAAGTCAGCAATGCTTCCAGGCTGGCGGTATCGGGGGATTGGGATGTCGTCCCGCTCATCATCGTGCTCCTTTCAACCACAGATTGCGCAGATTCCACAGATTTTTTTGTTTGAATCTGTGTCAATCGGCGAAATCTGTGGAAAACCCGGGACTGCCTGAGCAGTTACGATTTGAGATTGATTTCATTGAAGGTTCCTGCGATAGCGCCAGATCAGAACGAGGCCTGCCGCGAAGGTCAGCGAGCAGAGCAGGTAAACCCAGCGCAGGTCGATGAACGGTACGAGGGCAAATGCGACGAGAGGCCCCAGGGCGCTGCCGATATCGCCCATGGTGGCGTAGCCGCCCATGACCGCGCCCTGTTTGCCGGCCGGGGCCAGGTCCCCCACCTGAGCCGTCAGGATTGCCAACGCTGCCCCGCTGCTGATCGCGCTCAGAGCTACGCCGGCCAGAATAGCCGAGGGCAATTGGACAAAACCCAGCACCGTGAAGCCCAGGATGCCGACCACCAGGCTGGCGGCGATCACCGACCAACGTGCAGCGCGGCTATCGGACCAGTGGCCGGCCAGGGGGCCGGAGAGTCCCGCCAGTAGCGAGCGCATGCCCAGCATCAAACCCGCCAGCGTTGCCACGCCGACCAGAACGCCCATTACCACGACCTCATCACCGAAATGCTGCTGGAGCAAGAGGCTGATGGTCGAGAGCACCACCCCTCCGCCCGCGAACATGACGATCAGATAGATCAGGGACGCGGTGACCAGCCCGCGGTTCGAGTCAAGCAATGCGGTCGCCAGCGTCGGGAATAGGCGTTTCAGCTGCGCGCGCCAGCCCTGCCCGGTTCGCTGGACGCGCAGGCGCGTCTGACGCAGATGGGGCGCGGTCTCGGGCAGGGCGACCAGGGCGATCAGCAGGCCGATTGTCGTTATCGTCGCGCACGCCAGCATCCCCGCCTGGAAACCGTAGCCATCGACCAGAAGCGCGCCGATCAACGGGCCAAGTCCCAGGCCCGCCAGCACCCAGGTGTTGTAGATGCCCGTCAGGCGTCCCCGGTTGGCCGGTGTGCTTATGTCCAACACCATGGCCATGCCGCCCACGTGGATCAGCGTCCAGGCGATGCCCCAGGTCAGGCGCATGGCCAGGAAAGGCCAGAAGCCGCGCAGCATGGCATAGCCTGCGGTCGAGATCACGCCCAGGGTCATGCCCAGCAGGAACAGCCGGCGGCGGCCAAAACGATCGTAGAATAGCCCCGAGATGGGATTGCCCGGGATGCGGATCAGGCGATTCACGCCCAGCATGATGCCCACGGCAGCCAGGCTCAAGCCGACCACGTCCAGCTGTGTGACCAACACCGCGTAGAGCGTCAGGTCACCGAAGAGGGACAGGGCCACGGCAAGGCCCAACGGGATGAGCACGCGGGCCGGTTTGAGGGATGTCATCAACTAACCGGTTGGCGGACTCGATATCAATTGTTCAACCGCAGCCAGGTCGCCGTTCCAGGGGCCAGCGCGTTCCTGCTTCAGCGTTGTAACGGCACCGGCCCAGCGGCAGGCTTCGGCGGGCGAGGTGTCTAATCGCTTCCCCAGGTAGGTCATGAAGCAGGTATCGCCGCGGCCGGTGCGGCCGGCCAGTGAACGCGGTGTGAAAGGGGCCTGGTAGATCTGGCCGTCGGCGTAGACAGTCACGCCCGACGATTGGGTGAGCACGATTTCCCTGGGACCGTACCCGGCCAGGCGTTTGGCAGCGGCTTCCAGGTCGGTCTCGCCGGTTAGCAGCTCTGCCTCGGCCCGGTCGACCTTGAGAAAGGTGACGTGGGCCAGGCCATCTGCCATATCTGGCCAGGGGCGAAAGACGATATCCTGGCCCTCGCGAACGCGCACGAAGCCCTGCACGTCCAGCGACACGGGGCCGCGGCGGGCCAGCGTTTTGAGCAATGGAAGATCCACTTCGCCGGCCATGATGGGCGCGACGGCATAGACGCGGGCGCTCAGATCGGGGACCTCGGCCGCCTGGATGGGACCGGCGAAGCCCAGCAGTTTCGTGACCCGCCGTTCCATATCGCTCGAGTCGTAATAGTTGGCGATGCCGGAGGTCGCGGGCGCTGGAGTGGCGAAGACCTGCACGCCGGCGGTTTCCAGTTCGTCAAGGCGGTGGAAGTCGTCGGGATGCAGGCGGGTGACGACAGCCACGCTCAGGCCCAGGCGGCGCAGGGCCACGCTGCCGTAGGTGACCGCGCCGCCAGAGGCTGTTTCGCCCTGGCCATCGACGATGATCTGATCCTTGGCGAAGTGACCGAGCATCAGGATGTCAACAGAAGTGTTTGTTGCAGGGATCATGGTGTTTCCTTTCCTTTCCACCAAGCATATCACTATCCACCCGCTCGGGTCAACTCCGGCGCGAGTTGCGTTGAAGGACGGATCACCGCAGGTATCGCCGGCGGTTTGTGACAGTGCGAATCCTTCGTTGAATCTGCTCAGTCCTGTCCTGAGCGAAGTCGAAGGAGTGATATACAGTGACATACAATGAAACGAGCCGAAATTGACTCATGGGCGATAGCTGGCTTCCTTGACAGTTGAAGAAAATCAGGCTATAAGCCGTTCAGGGCTTGAAGCGTCTTTCAGCAGGAGACCGAGCCACCGTGCAAGATGCGATTGAGAGGCATCTCAAACACGAACCGGAAAGGACGAGCAGAAGCCGGACGAAGCGATTGCGTGGCATCAGTCGTCCTCAATACCGGCTGCGTGTTGGAGAAATCCGGGTCTTCTATGACATCGTTGAGCAGGACGTGGAAGTCCTGGCGATTGTACCCAAGTCAAGGGCAGCGGATAGAAAATTTTGCCGGTGAAGAGAGGTAGACCGTTCCGCCGGAGTTCGCTGTGTTAGAAAAACGAAAGGCGGACGCCTGTTTCGCAGAACGTCCGCCTGGTTTTTTGCTGCGCTCAATCTGATCCGGTGCTACGGCACCAGTCCGCAGCCTATTCCGACTCCAGTGTCAGAGCGAAGTGCTCTATGCCGGCCTTATCCACGACCCGGAAGGTCAGATTTCCGTCATCCGCGACAGACACGTGGCCAAAGTTGAACAGGTCGCCCATGAACTCACCCTCGGCGTACAACACCGTGGGGTTGAAGCTGGGATCGAGCTTGTCGGGAGGAGGGAGCGGAATGGAGCTCAGGGGGCTGGAGCCCAGTTCATGGAAGTTGGGCTGGCCGTCGCGATCGGGGTCGTAACTGATGGCGAAGGGCCAGTGCGTATCTCCGGCCAGGAAAACGACGTTCTGGATGTCGTGGCTTTCGACAAAGAACAGCAGGGCCATCAGCTCGGTCTCGTAGCCTGTGCGCTCGCTGTAGTTCGCCCAACCGTCCCGGCCGTCCACCTGGGGTTGGGGCCAGCCGGTGGCATAGGAGAGTGGCACGCTGGTCACGATGAATTTCCAGGTCGCTTGCGAGTCGGCCAATCCTTTCTCCAACCAGGCAAACTGGTCAGCACCCAGCATAGACTTGGGCTGCAATGTGACCGGGCTGGGGTCCCAGTTGACAACGGGGTCGCGATAGGAGCGAGTATCCAGGATGAAGAAATCCGCAAGCGCACCGTACGACACCTCCCGGTACATCCGGTAGGGGTCGTCTTCCGTGCCGGTGACAGGCCAAAAGTCAAGGAACGCCTGGCGTCCGTCGGCGAAAAGCTGCGGGTTGATCTTGCCGAGCGTGACCCCGCTGAAGTTGTCCAGGATTTCATGATCATCCCAGATCGCGTACACGGGCGTTTGAGCCAGCAAAGCTGCATAGTGTGGGTCTTCCAGGTGATAACGATAGCGCGTGTGGAAGCCAGCCAGATCGGCGAAAGGTCCTTCAGCGCCCGGGACATTTTGCGGTGACGGACAGGCGGAGTCGACGTAGACGCTATCTCCCATCAGCAAGAAAAAGTCGGGCTGCTCGGCCAACATCGTTTCGAAGATGGTCCAGCCAGTCTCCGGATCGCGGCAATAGCCCTGTCCCCCCAGGCCCGCGCTGAAGGTGAACTCAAAGCCGGCAGGCGAGTCGGCAGCAGGTGCCGTGCTGAATTGGCCGGTGACTGGCTCGCTCGTTTGTCCACCCGCCGTCAAGGCAACGCGATAGTGATATTGCTGACCGGGCATCAGGTCCTCGATCCGCACCTCACCGATGAAATCACCAGTCTCGTCCGCCTCGATCGGCGAGGACGGCGATGTTTCCGGGAAGTCTGACGTCTCAGATACCTCAAATGTGAGCGTTCCTGTCGTATTGCCGCGCGCCCACAACACGGCTGAGTGCTGCGAAACCTCACCAGCGATTGGCCCGTGCGTTACCTCTGGTGCAGCGACCGCCGGGCTCACCAGTTCGGGCGGCGTGGTTTGCGGTGCTTCCAGCCCCTCTCCTGTGTTGGCCGCACGGGGAGCCTCCAGGTTCGTCACACCTTCGATAGTTACCGGCGCACACCCTGCTACCAGGGCTGCAAGAATGAGCAGCGATGTGCCAACAAGCGACACTGCCAACTTTCTGACATTCATTTCGTTCTCTTCTTGAATGAGACTGGCGAATGGCAAATGGACTGGGCCACTGCCGGCTGGAGACGGTTTCTGTGGCCAGCCACTTCTCAGGCAGCTACCAGTGTGATCTGATCCACCGGGATGGTCAGAAACACCTGGTCGCCAGGGTCCAGGATTATCTCTGTGCCGGTGTGGACTCTGATTATCGAGCTGCCAACGCCAATGCGATAATCCACCACGTCGCCCAGGTAAGCGCCGCGCTCAACGCGTCCTGGAAGGATGTTGATGCCGGCCGGCAGGGACGTTGGTTCGTTGGTGTTCAAGGTAATATGTTCGGGGCGCAGGGCAACGGTAACGCTATCTCCTGCCTGGAAGGCAGCGGAGCGAGCCAACAATTCCTGCCCGTCGTCGGTTGCGATGACGACGTTTTCCCCCTGCTGCCGGGTGACCCTACCCTCCAAAAAACTGGTCAGCCCCACGAAGCCGGCTACGAACTTATTGGTGGGCTGACTGTAGATCTCTACAGGTGTCCCGATCTGAACCAGGCGTCCGGCTTCCATAATGGCAACGCGATCGGACAGCACGAGGGCCTCGGCCTGGTCGTGAGTGACGTAGATGCTGGTAATGCCCAGGCTTTTTTGCAGTTCTCGCAGCTCAAAGCGCATTTCCTCGCGAAGCTGGGCATCCAGGTTGCTCAACGGCTCGTCCAGCAGCAATAGCTTTGGCTCCAAAATCAGGGCACGGGCCAGGGCGACCCGTTGCTGCTGACCGCCGGAGAGCTGACGAGGAAACCGTTCTTGCATTCCCGAAAGTCGCACCAGCGCCAACGCCTCATCGATGCGCCTGACGATATCCGGCTTGGGTATCTTACGTAACTCCAGGCCGAAGGCCAGGTTCTGGAAAACGGTCATGTGGGGCCAAAGCGCGTAGTTCTGAAAGACCAGGCCCAGGCCGCGCTTCTCGGCCGGCATACTGGTCACACGGTCATTTCCCAGATAGATCTCACCCTCCTCGGGGATAAGCAGCCCGGCGATGCAGCGCAGAGTCGTGGTTTTGCCACACCCACTGGGACCCAGAAAGGTCAGTATCTCGCCATCCTCGACCTCCAGGTTGAGATTGTCGACGGCAACCACCTCTCCGAAGCGTTTCGTCAGATTCTCCAGGCGTACGCCAGGCATTCCGCGTCTCCTTGGGCGACCACGGGGCGATCAAACGCCCATGCCGCCAACATGCTCGGCCTTGAGAAAGCGCTCGATGACGATCATGAACAGGATGCTGGGAACCAGCAATATGATCGCGATCACCGAGGCAAACTGCAGGTTGAAGCCGCTGGACGAGTAGAGCAACATGGGCAGAGTGCTCACGAAGGGAAGGCCGATAAAAAAGGTGCCTGTGAATTCATCCAGGGAGGTCAAAAAAACGAACACGCTGGCGGCCAACAGGCCGGGCAAGGCCAGAGGCAGCGTGATGCGTAGAAAGGTTCGCAGACCGGAGGCTCCCACGCTGCGGGCCGCTTCCTCCAATTCCGGCGGCACCGCCTTGAAGGCAGCACTGGATATCCACACCGCAAAGACGAGGCTGACCATCATGTGAACCAGAAGCACGCCGGTGAACTTGCCGGCCAGCCCAAGGCGGTTGAAGGCGAGCAGCAGGTTGACAAACACTGGCTGCTGGGGAAAGGCCTGAGGCATCAGGAAGAGCAGAAGGATCAGTCCCTTCCAGGGAACGCGCCGCTTGGCCAGGACGTATCCCACCGGCATGGCGATGAGCATTACCAGGATCACCGAGGCGACAGCCAGCAGCAGGCTGGTCTGGAAGGAGTCAAGGATGCTGACAGCACCGACGGCCAGGCTTATTTCCAACCCCAGGGCCTGCGCCCAGTAGTCCCATCCCACTTCCTGGGGTAAAACGTTGGGCCAATACCACCGGAGGGCGACCGACCACAGAACCAGCCCAAGCATGGGGCCGAAGATGACCAGGCCCAACACGACCACTAATACTGCTTCCAGGGTTCTGCGCACAATGCTACCAACAGACATGATCATCCGTCCTGCGTTTCATAGACCCCCTGCTTCAGGTTGTAGCGAAGGTAGTAGATGGCTGCGACCAATACCAGGACGTAGGAAACAGTACCCAGTGCATTGGCCACGCCCCAGTCGCCGAAGTAGGTCACTCGATGGGCGATGTCGACGGTGATGGTCGTGGGCGATTTTCCACCGATAAGCATGAAGGGCAGTGTGAACGTACCAACCGTAGAGGTAAACGCCAGCACAAGGGCGACCGAGATGCTGGCCCGACTCATGGGGATCAGGATTCGCCAGATCACCTGGGGGGTTCCGGCACCCACGCTGCGCGCTGCCTCAATATAGGAATCGTCAATTACCATAAAGCCACTGGCAACGATCAGTGTCATGAACGCAGCCTGTTTCCAGACGAAACCAAAGGTGAGCCCTTTCCAGTCCAGCAATTGCAGAGGCGCGTCGATGTTAATCAACCCCAGCTGGGACAGTGCGATATTCAACAGGCCGTGGGGTGCCAGGAAGGTGGTCATCATCTGAGCCACCACGACAAAGGGGACAAAAATGGGCAGGCGGTAGATAAGCCCGGCGATGCGCGAGGCCAGACCGCCGCTGGATAGGCGCAGATAGGAGGATAAAAGGATGCTGATGATCGTCGCCAGGACTGTGCTCAGCAGAGAAACTGCCAGGGTAAAGACAATGTCGCGCACGTAAAGATCCTGAACTTTGAGATAGTTGTTCAGGGTCCAGGCGCCGTCGCTGTCCAGAAAGCTGCGGACGATGGAGCCGGCAAACGGGTAGGCGTAGAGGGTCAGCATCAGGCCCACCGCGGGCAGAAGCAGGAGGAAGGTCAGGAGCCTATCCCTGGCCTCCCTCCCATCAAGCTTCTTGATCGTGGCGTTAACCACCAGTCACCCATTGCTCGTAGGCTTCCAGCATTGCGTCAAAGTAGTCGACTGTGGGGAACGATCTGCCCTTGGCGGCAAGTTCCTCCGGGGGCACGTCGGCGTAGAGGCGCTCGAACGCCTCAGGTGGCGCAACATCTGCCACAAAGCTGCCATCGATACCAGGATACCAGTTGTACCGATCGATGATGACGTTGCCCTGGATATCGGGGCTGGTCACGTATTCGATCCACTTTTTGGCTACCTCGGGGTGCGGCGCGTTGGCGGGGATCACGAAGTACATGGGCTGGCCCGGCATGCCAGGTTCGGGCAACAACAGCCGAACGTTGGGATCCAGTTTGCCCTCAGCCATGAAGGTGTGGAACATGTCCACCCAAACCGGCCCGATGCAGATCTCACCACGGTTCAGCGCGTCCAGGGTGCCCACGTTGCCCGCTGTGAAGGTGACATTCTTGTTGAACTCCTTCAAGTCCTCGAACGCAGGTTGCCAGGAAGCGACCTCGGCCTCGTCGAAAGGACCGGTGACGGCGTATTGTTCATAGTTGTCGCTCTTCCAGTAGATCCAGCCGACTGTGAAGGAGACGCCGGACATGCCCCCTTTGATACCATTGTAGCCAAATTTACCAGGATTTTCCTTGACCCATTCCTCCAGTTCCTCATAGCTGGCGGGTGGGTCCGGAACGCATTCGGGGTTGTAGGCCAGGGCGGTCTGGCTATGGAACATGGGCATGGCGTAACCCTCGATGTCGGTGCCCAGGGCGTTGCGGGCATCGGCCGCAGTCATATACTGCCAGGTGTCCAGATCCTTGGCATAGTCCATGAGCAGGTCCTCTTCCATGGCCCAGGACATGAATTTCTGGTGGGCCATGACCACGTCCACATCACCGGGATCCTTGCCCGAATCCTTATCCGCTTTGAGCTTTTCGAAGATCAACCGGGAACCGGCATCACCCGGTCCGGTATGCACGGTCGAGACATCGACGTTTGGGTACATCGCCTCGAAATCGGGGGTCAAAACGTTCTGACCCAATGCCAGCATGTTCACGTCACCGGCCGTCAGGTAGATCAGCTCCACTGTCTCCTCGGCCTGGATCTCTTTCTCAACCTCGACGATGACCGTTTCTACGACCGGCACCTCTTTTACGACCTCGACAACTTGGGCCACCGGCGCGGGACAGGCGGCCAGCACCAGGGCAGCAATCGAAAAGACTGCCAACACCAATAGACGACGCTTCATTTGAATCTGCCTCCTTTGGCAAAGCAAGCGTAAGGCTCGACTGCGCCAGGCATGGACGCCTGGCTCCCTTTTTTCAGCGATGATCTGTGGTTGGGCATCACCTCCTTAGCAGTCTTGAAGCGTCGACGGGAAAGAGGGTTGGGGAATCGGGTTCGCTTGCCGATAGTGTAGTGGCAAGCTGGTGAGAAGGTAGTCCTGTTGCAGGGCTGGCGTTTGCAGCGCCGTGCATGAGCGAAATAACAGGTGGGGAAAGAGACCGTGGCAATCCTGCCAGTTGGAAACCGTGGTCATGGCACGCTTCAGAAAAGATAACAGGTCCTGGTGATCGCCCGACTCCAACAGTTGTTGAACAGAACCTGCCGGACCGGTAGTTGATTGCCATCGATCTGGACAAACAAGACCCATCATCTGGTTCTTGATTGCCCTTCCCGTACGTGCATCTTCATTCTAACAGAGAACAATAGGCGTGTCAAGCAATTTCGCGCTGAAGCAGGGCTTAAAGAAAGTTATTTTGCGTCATGCTGGCAATATGGGGTGACGGGCAAACTACGATCGTTGGCTGGCGCAAAAGCCTCCAGCAGGCATTATCCATGGCGCCACGTGTTCCAGCCGAAGCATCTTGCGGTAGAAGGCGCGCGATATCCTTCACTGTGGCTGGTCTTTCTCATATGAAACTCGGGTGTTTGAGGACAATCATGGATGAACGATGGCAGTCGTAGAATCGCTCAGGATGACAGTGACAAGGTTGTTTATGTCATGCTGAGCGGGAGCAATGGTCGCACTCTTCGCTTACGCGTCTCAGCGAAGCATCTTGCCTGCCATGTTGAGACATTTCGCCAACGGGTCTGTTCCGCGAATTGCCTGGCTAGCTCTCGCCTCGGCTGCTGCCGTGGCGTGTCGGCGTCCGGCGACGAGAACACACGAATGCAGTTGCCCCACTTCCGCCCTATTCGTGCATTCGTGACCCCATTCGTGGACGGCCCAGGACACCGCCATCCGCGAATTACCTTCGGCGTCGCCCACTGGCGAGGCTCAGGATGTCATTTGACCCCTGTATTTGCCAGGTGCGAAACATGAGTTTATAAATTCTCATTCCTTTAGGAAGCTCCCAGCTTCCTGCGAGGTGAAATCGCAGCCTGGCAAAAAAAAGGCCGGAGACGATTGTGTCTCCGGCCTGCGGTTATTCGAGTTTATCCATCGTTTTTCGGGGTGTCCAGTTCTTCGAGTTGCTCGGATTCTGGGTCGTAGGCAGCCCAGGCCCAGGGACCGAAAAGCATTGCCTGGCGCCGGCGCCAGGCGCGGCCTCGACCCTTGCCCTGTCCATCCCTGCCACGTCCTTGACGGGGCCCGCGGCCGGGACCCCTGGCAGCGCCAAGGGCCATCCTGCGCAGGCGGGCCTTGTCCCCCTTCATCTCGATGCGGTAACCATCCTCGGTCTCTATGACACGTACTTCATGGATTACTTTTTCTGACATTTTTATATCACCTCCTTGGTGAATTACTTGGTTTCTTGCGTGATCTCGTCCTGCACAGTGGGCGGCTGCTCGTCGCTGCTGTCGCCGTTCAGGTCGTGCGTCAGTCTTTGCAGTACCTCAGCGGCTTCTGCCAGCTTGGGCCGCACAACGGCCTTCAAGCGGACCAGCTCCTGTTCTCCGGATTCGGTCAGATGATAGATTCGTACGGTGCGTTTCCGGGGATCTTCCCATTTGCCAACAACATAACCCTGCTTCTCCAGCATGGTTAGAAGGGGATAGACGGCACCCGGGTTTGCCACCCACTGGCCACCGGTTCGCTGGCCAATCAACTCCATAAGCTCGTTGCCGTAGCGCGCTTGCTGCGCAAGCAGGTCCATTACCAGCAAGGGAAGCAGACCACCACCTTTGCTCAAGAGGCTGGCCACAAAAGGATTGAAGGAATCCATTCCCTTGTGCCAGGGGCTGAAGCGGCGACCGCCGAAGGCCCAATGTTCCTCAGGCCACGCTCCCATGTATTCGTGGAAAAACTCACGCCATGCCCGGGCAACCATCCGTGGTGGCGGCGGTGGTGGGGGAGTGGCTATACCCTGTCGGGGATCGTCTTGTTCCTCCCAGTAATCCTGCCATTCCTCCCGCCAGGCCCGCCAGAAGTCCCGGCGTCCCCGCCTGCGTCTGCGATGTCCATGTTTTTCGCCCATAATCTGCACCTTTGTCCATAGTCTCTGTCAATCGTGACACGTCACTTTGAACCAACTATATTCAATTCAATATAGTTGAACCTAATTATAAACCGATAAGGATAGTTTGTCAAATGCAGCCCTCGAGTTGGGAAGCGCCAGGCACATCGAGGGCACACTGTTCCTCTTCATCGAGATGGCCTTCGTCGACCGTTTACGCACCGGCGTGCCCCTGCTCAATCCGACCGGTTTCACTGCCTTTCAATCCCTCTTCGATTTCGAACGATTGCGCGCCTTTCAGACTGAAGAGACGATTCGTTACCTGGATGCCCTCCTGGAAGACTTGCTTGGTATGCTGGAGAGCGAGCAATGGGATGTTGCGCTCCTGCGATCGCGTGAGGTGGTCGACGCAACGATCGATGCCTATTTACACCATCTGGGTAATACCGACCCGACCCGCAAGTGGCGCTCCGTATATCTGGAACGCCTGAAGGATGGTAGCGAACGTCATCAGCGCTTCGCAAAAACATTCTGGCGATTGCAGTTCCCAGACGGTAATGCTTTGCGGCAAGATCCCATCGCTTGCCATTCCCACCTCGAATCCTGTGTGCGTTTTGCCAATGAGGTTGTTACGTGGATCCAGGGATGATGGCCATTAGCAGGGATGCCGTTCCCCGTACCAATTTTATGGTGCGGCGCCGGCGCTTCGACGAGGCAATCTGGCTGGTCCGCTACAACGATTGGTACGTTCTGGACGACCCGTCAGACTATGTTTGGCGCGGCTGCGAGGCATCATGGACGGTGGAAGAGATCATCAAGAGAATGGCAGTTGATCAGGACATGTCCCTTGCCGATGCCATGGCTGCGACCGTTTACGCATTAGGCCTGTTTCGCGAGCTGGGGTTCCTGACCTGGGACGATGTTGAGGATACCGATGTCGACTAACCCCATTCCCTTGGTGGAATCTACCATTTTTCGATCCTGAACTGCACTACCAATTGCCTGTCGGTCCCATCGAGCGACCTGATCTTGACGAATGCGAGATGGCCATTCAGAACGTCGGTTGGACTCTTGGCAACGACTGTCCATACCGCTGCCAGCACTGCTATTCCATGTATGCCCGGCGCAAGGGCATGAATCTGGAGCCTTGGATGGTGCGCCGGGTAGTGGACCAACTTGTCAAACTTGGGGTTAAGACGGTCAACCTGGGGGGCAATGAGCCAATCTTCACCAATGGCCTTGACGTGAAAAGTTCACTGCTGCCTGCCATTGTGGAATCGTTAACCGGGGCAGGGATTGCGGTGGGCCTCACCACCAGCGGAATCACCCTGTTGAAACTGGAGCAGCACTTTCCCTATGTTGTTCAGTTATTGAACGATGTCGACATTTCCTTCGACAGCCCCTTTCCTGAGGGTCGAGCTGCCGCGGGGGCTGCGCAGCCCGTAGCTATCTCCACCATCTATTCGAATCGGGAAAACGCTCCCTGTTTGTCCGCGATCCCTACTGCCTGCGCGAGTTCGAAACGTCGTCGCCCCATGGCGTTCCACCATTTCCGCAGAATCCTTCCCTGCCCGAAGACAAGGTTCTGGTGCATCGGGACTACCTCTGTACCTGGATCAGCGAGCCCCTGCCCAAGGCACAGCAACCCGAGGCTGCAATTGCGACTGTCCAGGAAGCCTCGCTGTGACAGCCCCACGTATTCTCGACCCCGGCTACCGGCCACAGCTGACTGCCAACGGTCATTACATGCTGCGCTTTCGTTACCTGAAACGCAATGGCGATGGCCAATTCGAGGCGCCGGTCGTCATGTTCCGGCGCGTCGCCTGGACGCTGGCGCAGGTCGAGCGCCAGTTCAACTCTGACCTGGACGACTCCCAGATCACCACCTGGGCGGATCGTTTCTTCACGGCGATGACCGACGGGCAGTTCCTTCCCAACGCGCCGACTTTGTTGGGGGCCGGCCGGTTACTGGGGCAACTCTTTGCCTGCTTTGTATTGCCGGTGGACGACTCGATCGATTCGATCTTCGACACCCTTCGTATGGCTGCGCAGGTGCATAGCAAAGGGGGCGGAACCGGCTTTTCATTTTCTCGTCTGCGCGCACGGGGTACGCCCATTGCTACTGGTGGCGTGGCAACCGGTCCCGTTTCCTTTATGGAGGTGTTCGACCGGGAGACCGAGGCGATAAAATCGGGAGGCACCGGTTGGGGTGCCAACATGGGTGTGTTGCGCTGCGATCATCCCGACATCCTTGAATTCGTCTCGGCCAAGGCCCAGGGCGCCCTGCGCAATTTCAACATCTCTGTAGCCGTCACAGACCAATTCATGGACGCGGCTGCGCGGGACGAGGATTTCGCGCTTGTCGACCCGCACACGCAGAAGATCGTACGTCGCTTGCCGGCACGGTTTTTGCTCCACTCTGTCTGTGAGCAGGCCTGGCGAACTGGTGATCCTGGCCTGTTGTTTATCGACCAGATCAACGCCAATAATCCCACACCGGCTTTGGGTGCCATTGAAGCGACGAATCCATGTGGGGAGGCACCCCTGTTGCCCTTCGAGGCCTGTTGTCTGGGGGGTATCAACGTCGCTGCATTTCACGACCCGGATGGCCAAACATACAGCTGGGACAAGCTGGAGCAGACTGCAGGTCTGGCCCTGCGCATGATGGACAATGTCATCCAGGCGAGCCGGTTTCCGCTGCCAGAGATCCACGCGGCGGTCCACCGCACGCGCAAGCTTGGCATCGGTGTAATGGGTTTCGCCGACTTGCTCATCGCGATGGGCATTGCCTACGACTCGCCCGAAGCCGAAGCGCTGGCCGGCCAGCTTATGACGACGATTCAGGCCGGTACGCGGGTCATGTCGCAGCGTCTGGCGGCAACACGGGGGCCATTCCCGGCGTATGCCGGCAGCCGGTGGCAGCAGCTGGGCCACCCCCCGATGCGTAACGCCACAACGACCAGCAATGCCCCCAACTCGACAATTTCGGCCGTGGCCGGCTGCTCGGCAGGTATTGAGCCCCATTATTCCATTGCCTACAGTAAACACCTGGCAAATGGCGAACAACTGCGCGAGGTAAACCAGTCCTTTGTGCAGGCGTTACAACATCGTGGGCTGGATGATCGCGAACTGATGCAAATTGCCGAGACATCGGGCTCCGTCCAGGATATGACCGCGCTGCCAGACGATCTGCGGCGTGTATTTGTGACCGCCCATGACATTTCACCAGCCTGGCACATCAGGATCCAGGCCGCTTTCCAACAACACACCGATCTGGGTGTATCAAAGACGATCAACTTGCCGCACACCGCGACCGTTGCCGACGTAAGAGATGCCTTCTTGCTGGCGTACCAACTGGGATGCAAGGGCATTACCTGTTATCGAGACCGTTGCCAGGAGGCCCAGTTCCTTTCGATCACCGTTCCCCGCATCCAACCTGCCAGTCAGGAGTCATGTTCTGTCTGCACGTGAGCGACCTCAAGAGATGAGAAGAAGAATCCGATGAACCAACCCTCGACACCGCGTTATGCCAACCGGACACATGGGCTACCCGCACCGCCGATCGTGCTGCGGGAGATTGACATAAACGTGACAAACCTGTGCAACTTGACATGCATTTATTGCAGTTACAGCTCGACTCCCGGCAAGCATGAGCCAACTCTGCCAAAGGAACTGATCCATCGTGTTTTGGACGAGGCTGCTGCCCTGGGTAATCGTGTGGTTCACTTCAGTGGCGGTGAGCCTGTGATCCGGCCCGACATGCCCGAGCTGATTGGTCACGCCAGCGGCCTTGGCTTCAAAATGCGAATGCACTCCAATGGTGCGTTGTTGCGACGCGAGAAACTCGAGACACTCTGGCAGGCCGGTCTTCGCCAGGTTCTGGTTAGCCTTGACGGGTTTGAGGACAATCATGGCTATCATCGGAGCGACCGCCAACTATTCCCGAAAACCATGGCTGCCATCAGAAACGCTTCCGAGCTTGGCTTCGATGTGCGTGTCAACTCGGTGGCTACCGTGCGTAATGTTGACGAGCTGCCAAAACTCTTGCCGGTGCTTGCCGACATGGGGGTAGCGACCTTTTCGGTGTTTTACATGATCCCGGTGGGCCGCGGGCGCGAGGTGGCAGATCTGATGGTGCCGCCCAAACGCTGGCGAAGCTTTATCGAGGCGATGCAGGCCACTGCCGCTCTTCACCGGCCAGGGAATATGGAGGTAACCGTCGAGAAGGTTTTCCAATGGGAGGACGAGCAACAGGCCCGGGGCCTGATCCAATCCGGGCGTGGCGGCAGTTGTCTTGGCTTCCTGCAGGAGTGCAACTATGTCAACATACTTTCCGACGGACGGGTTTACCCATGCGTCTGTTTTCTTGATGAGGCGCCTGCTTTAGGAAACGTCTTTGATAGCAGTCTCGAAGAAATCTTGTTTAGCCCGGACAGTTGGGATTTCTACTGGTCCATGAAGGGCATTAATCAAGCCTGTGCGGGTTGCTCCAAACTGGATACTTGTCGAGGGGGTAGCCGCGCCTTGAGCCGCTTTGCACTTGGCGACTGGTTTGCTCTGGACCCGCGCTGCAGCGGAGACCCGCAGGCCCAGGGGTTTATTCCCTTGTGTTTCATGGTCCGCGAGAATGTCGCCACGCGCGTTCACAGTGGCTTTGCCGAGCGCGTCACTCCGCGGCAATCACCGGCATAGAATGTTCTCGTGGAGCCAATAGCAGTCACGCCAGTCGATTCCCATCCGGCGCCCCTTTTCCAGGCTGGTGAACAGCGCGGAAACCTGGTTGCCGTCGAAGGGATTGATGGCTCTGGAAAATCCACTCTCGTGGCGCATCTTTTCGATCACCTGTCCGGCCAGGGGCGACCGGTTTTTCGGGTGACGCGCTACATGGTGCCTGCACTGACCCGTCTCTGGCTTCGTTTAGTTGAAGAGGACCTGGTGGACCAATACGAGGCGGCGGCTCTTGCCGTGGCAGACTACTACACCGGCCTGGCCAACGCCATCGGCCCTGCCCTCGATGCCGGGAAGATCGTTCTGGCCGATCGCTATCATTTTTCCCATCAGGTTCATTTTTGTCTGCGCGGGGTTGACCCGGAACAACTCCAGGCCTGGTTTGCGGCTGCGCAACCACCCATCCTGACCATTTACCTTGAGGTTCCCGTTGGCATAACCCTGGATCGTTTGCGGTTAATGAATAAACCCGATTTCTGGGAATGTGGGCTCGATCATCGACCTGGCATGTCTATCGGGAAGGCCTGGCGCCAATTCCTGGAGAACAGGCCATCGACAGAGGAACTTGAGCATCACTTCTATCGCTACCAATCGGCCGCCAAAGTGCTGTTCCAGCAGATCCTGCCGCCATCGACCACGGTCATCCTGGATGGCACCCTACCTTCGGATGAATTGTTGGGACGTTGCCTAAGATTGCTCGACCGCGCAGAAGCCCGGCAAGAACTTCTTGAAGGGCAACCGGTTTTTCACAGTAAAGCCTGACAATGACCAGCCTGCCCATGTGGCTCAACGATTATCTTGCCCGCTACGAATCGCCACTTCGTCATGGTCTCACCGTTTCCGAACAAGTTGAACTGGCCTTGTCACCTGATAAAATCGACGGGTTGAAGCGGCTTGCATTTATCTTGCTTCGACCTGACGTCCTTATCCAGGAAGCTGAGTCATATCGAAAGTTGCGGCCATCTGGGCGCGACTCTGACAACATTGTCAACTCCTTTGGTCATGCCGAATTACAACGATAGCGTCACCTTTCTGGGCAAAACGGTTACCGTAATCATAGATCGACCTCTGGGTTCGCGACACCCGGAGTGGGGATTTGTTTACCCAGTCAATTATGGCTACATTCCCGGTCAACGGGCCCCGGATGGAGAACCCCTTGACGCGTATGTCCTCGGTATTGAAGGGCCGCTGACCGAGTTTACGGGCATCTGTGTTGCTGTCGTGCATCGACTGGATGATGTGGAAGACAAACTGGTTGTGGTGCCGTTGAGCGATATCCATTTGACCAGGGATGAGATTTCAGCTCAGATCGACTTCCAGGAACGATACTTCAAAACAATCATTTTTTTTGTGTTGAAAAACGGGATTCGTCCGGTTAACTTGAAGTTGTGCAGATTCTCTGTTATACTGAAACATAGCTTTTTCACTGGAAAAGGAACAGGGAAACAAGTAGACAAGGAAACAAGTAGACA
>JAYELL010000001.1:18886-29774 GCA_034717495.1 Chloroflexota bacterium
AGGCGGTGCGTGAGCTAGGCGTACCGTGACGCTAGCAAGCGATGCGAGACGTCAGCAGACGGTGCGTGAGCTAGCTAGGTAAGGCCACCGAGAGGTGTGAGCTAGCTAGCCGATCCGTGAGGTAGAGCGAGTGGCCATTTAGAGTACAGGATACAAGGTAACGTCAGGCCTGGATGTGTCGGCTGACTTGTCTACTTCCTATCTCTCTACTTGTTGATGAAATGCCCCATCAGGAGGTGACAATCCGGCAATCACTCCCTCTTAACGTGTGACGCAGATCAAACGTTGTCGAAACATTTTCCCAACCACCCAACTCGCCAGGAGGAAAGAAATGAAGTCCTTTCGATTGCGATCAGTATTGTTCGTCGCAGGTCTTGCCATCGTTTTGACGGCCTGCGGCGGTGCTGCCATTCCAGAGGCGCCGGCCGAGGTTCCGGCCGCAACAGAAGCCCCAGCGGCAGAAGTGCCAGCCGCTGACGAGGAAATCACCCTGCGTTACTTCATGTGGGATCCGTCGTTCGAGGAGAAAGAGCAGCAGATGGTGGACAAGTACATGGCTGCCAATCCGAACGTGACGGTGGATTTCGAAATGGTGGGCACGCCCGACTATTGGACCAAGCTCAGCGCCCTTTCGGCGGCCGGCGATCTGCCCTGCGTCTTCAACATGAGCGCCGGTTTCGTGGACCAGTGGATCAGCGACGGCCTGCTGTACGACATCCAGGCCTACGTGGATGCCGGCATTGAAGCTGATGACTACTTCTCCGGCGTCTTCGACGTGGTGCGGGACAAGAGCAGCGGCGACATGTACGCCTTCCCCTTCGCCTTTGTCGAGACGGTACTTTTTTACAACAGAGACGCCTTTGACGAAGCGGGGCTGGATTATCCGAGCGAGGGTTGGGGCTGGGACGAGTTCCTGGCTGCAGCCAAAGCCCTGACCAAGGATGACAACAGCGACGGCCTGATCGACCAGTATGGTTTCTGGCACTATGGTCGCTACGCACACATCGAATCCTGGGTCTATCAGAACGCCGGCCGCATTCTGAACGGGAACAAGACCCGCTTCGAGCCTGACGCCAACGCGGTCGAGGCGATGGCCTTCCTGGATTCCCTCATCCACGAGCATGGTGTTGCCCCTGAACCCAAGGAGATGGAGGGCATCCGCCAACAGGACGTCTTTCCCCTGGGCATGGCGGCCATGTGGGTGGACGGTGCCTGGAACATCAACGGCAACCGGGAGAACATCGGCGATGCGTTCAATTGGGGCGTTGCGCCCGTTCCCCGTGGTCCGCAAGCTACAGGCGACGCGGCCTACGGCTGGCCGGACAGCATGTCGATTGCCGCTACTTGCGAGAATCCCGATGTGGCCTGGGACTTCATCGAGTTCATGACCGGCCCTGAGCGCACCATCGATCTGACCTTCGGCGGCAAGATTCCTATCTACAAGCCGGTTGCCCTGGACCCGGCCTTCCTCGAAGCTGATCAGCAGCCGGACAACAAGAGCTTCCTGCTGGAGTGGGCCAACAACACCGGCCCCACCACCTTCACGCCGGGTTGGGGCGAGTGGCGGGGCTACACCGATGGCGCTGGGCTGCAAGGCCAGCTGGACGATGTCTTCAACGGCGTCACTGACCTGGACACCGCCCTTGCCAACGCCACGGAACACGCCAATACCGTGCTCGAACGCTACTACCCGGACGCAGGTGCAGCGGCTCCGCCAGCCCAAACAGGCATATCTGACGAACCAGTGACGATGCGTTACTTCATGTGGGATCCGTCGTTCGAGGAGAAAGAGCAGCAGATGGTGGACAAGTACATGGCTGCCAATCCGAACGTGACGGTGGATTTCGAAATGGTGGGCACGCCCGACTACTGGACCAAGCTCAGCGCCCTTTCGGCGGCCGGCGATCTGCCCTGCGTCTTCAACATGAGCGCCGGTTTCGTGGACCAGTGGATCAGCGACGGCCTGCTGTACGACATCCAGGCCTACGTGGATGCCGGCATTGAAGCTGATGACTACTTCTCCGGCGTCTTCGACGTGGTGCGGGACAAGAGCAGCGGCGACATGTACGCCTTCCCCTTCGCCTTTGTCGAGACGGTACTTTTTTACAACAGAGACGCCTTTGACGAAGCGGGGCTGGATTATCCGAGCGAGGGTTGGGGCTGGGACGAGTTCCTGGCTGCAGCCAAAGCCCTGA
Organism: Chloroflexota bacterium; assembly: GCA_034717495.1. Taxonomy (NCBI): domain Bacteria; kingdom Bacillati; phylum Chloroflexota; species Chloroflexota bacterium. The sequence goes on from JAYELL010000001.1 coordinate 21,082, forward strand.
CCAAGGATGACAACAGCGACGGCCTGATCGACCAGTATGGTTTCTGGCACTATGGTCGCTACGCACACATCGAATCCTGGGTCTATCAGAACGCCGGCCGCATTCTGAACGGGAACAAGACCCGCTTCGAGCCTGACGCCAACGCGGTCGAGGCGATGGCCTTCCTGGATTCCCTCATCCACGAGCATGGTGTTGCCCCTGAACCCAAGGAGATGGAGGGCATCCGCCAACAGGACGTCTTTCCCCTGGGCATGGCGGCCATGTGGGTGGACGGTGCCTGGAACATCAACGGCAACCGGGAGAACATCGGCGATGCGTTCAATTGGGGCGTTGCGCCCGTTCCCCGTGGTCCGCAAGCTACAGGCGACGCGGCCTACGGCTGGCCGGACAGCATGTCGATTGCCGCTACTTGCGAGAATCCCGATGTGGCCTGGGACTTCATCGAGTTCATGACCGGCCCTGAGCGCACCATCGATCTGACCTTCGGCGGCAAGATTCCTATCTACAAGCCGGTTGCCCTGGACCCGGCCTTCCTCGAAGCTGATCAGCAGCCGGACAACAAGAGCTTCCTGCTGGAGTGGGCCAACAACACCGGCCCCACCACCTTCACGCCGGGTTGGGGCGAGTGGCGGGGCTACACCGATGGCGCTGGGCTGCAAGGCCAGCTGGACGATGTCTTCAACGGCGTCACTGACCTGGACACCGCCCTCGGCAACGCCACGGAACACGCCAATACCGTGCTTCAGCGTTACTATCCATAGCACGCGAGCACGCGGCGTGCCCTGGCCTGGGCACGCCAGAACAGGACTTTAGCCACGAATTTGCACGAATTTCTCGAATTCTTTATCCCATTCGTTCAATTCGCCGTCAGGTTCGTGGCTAATCGTCAATTGTTAACACCTGTGTCTGTGGCCCTGTGCAGGTGTGGCCGGTCTTACCAGCATACCACGCAACGTCAGCACGCCAGCACGTCAGCACGCCAGCAGGCGGTGCGAGAGCTAGGCGGTGCGAGAGCTAGACGTACCGTGAGGCAGGTATCCCGTAAGGGGCCGACCGTGCCAGCCTGCATTTTCATCGTTGCTGGTGTGCCAACGATCGAATTGACTGGGGGAGGGTCAGACCTGGAAGCGGCATTGACTCCTGGACTCCCGCATCCACATTTTCATCATTGCCGGTGCTCCAACGATCATGCTGACTTGTCTACTTGTCTACTTGTCTACTTGTTTCCTTGTCTACTTGTTTCCTTATCTACTTGTCTACTTATCTACTTGTTTCCTTATCTACTTGTCTACTTATCTACTTGTTTCCTTATCTACTTGCCTACTTGTTTCCTGATTGAGGATTTTATCCATGAAACATGGAAAACTCACTCCCTATCTTTTCCTGGCGCCGATGATCGTGGGATTGCTGGTGTTTAGACTGGGACCGGTCTTCGTCGCCATGTTGGCCGGTTTTAGCAAATGGAATATTCAGACGCCTCCGCAGTTTGTTGGCATGACAAACTACGCGGAGGCGATCAGTTCCGAGATATTCTGGCAGGTGACCAAAAACACCGTGCTCTTTGCTCTGCTGTTCGTTCCTGGTGTGATGATCCTGGCCATGATCATGGCGCTCATGGTCAACCAGAAATTGCGCGGCATAGCCTTCTTTCGAGGCCTCTATTTCTTACCCTATATCACGGCCATGGTGGCCGTTGCAATGGTCTGGAATTGGATTTTCGCCACGCGTTTTGGCGTTCTCAACCACGTTCTCAGGACATTCTTGCATATCTCTGATCCACCCGCCTGGTTAGCAGATGCCGCCTGGGCTCTGCCCGCCCTGGCTATCGTCGCCATCTGGAAGCACGCGGGTTTTCAGATGCTGATCCTGCTGGCAGGGCTGCAAAGCATCCCATCCAGCCTGTACGAAGCGGCCGTGATGGATGGCGCCACGCGCCGCGCCCAGTTTTTCAAGATCACCTTGCCGCTGATGTCGCCCGTGATTTTCTTTGTCTTCGTCATCACCGTTATCGATGCCTTCAAGACCTTCGATGTGACGTACGCGATGACCGGCGGTGGTCCCAATTACAGCTCCACCACTCTGGCTTATTTCATCTATCTCAATGCCTTTACCTATGGCCGCATGGGCTATGCCTCCGCATTGGCGATGCTATTGCTGATCCTTGTCGCGGCCACCACCCTTGTTTCTTTCCGTATGAAGGACCGCTTTGTCGAGTATGCACTTTAGACCGGTTATCAGTGACTGTCAGTAATCAATGACGCTTACCTGAACCGATCATCGGGAGACTACGACAACAATTATGACCACCAGACTTGGTTCCCGTCGATTCGGCGCCTTGCTATCCTACGCCATACTAATACTCTTCGCCCTGACCACGATTTTCCCTTTTCTGTGGATGGTGATCACGACATTTAAGTCGCGTGGGGCGATCTTTTCACTCCCGCCCACCTTCTACCCCGACCTGCTGTTCAAGCCGGGCATGTTCGATTCCTACATACAGGTGCTTACCAAGTACAACTTTCTGCGTTACTCCGCCAACAGCGCTTTCGTGGCGGGCATGGCAGCGATCGGACAGATCTTCACCGCCTCACTGGCCGGATTCGCCTTCGCCCGCATGAGATTCCGGGGCAGCGCTCTTCTGTTTGGCATTCTGCTCGCCACCACCATGATCCCGGTGGAGGCGATCATCATCCCCGAATTCCTGCTCATGGCAAAGTTGGACTGGCTCGACACCTATCTGCCACTCATTGTGCCATCCTTCCTCGTAGGCACACTGGGCACCTTTATGTTGCGCGAATTTTTTGCCGCCGTCCCCGACGAACTGGTGGAAGCCGCCGTGCTGGATGGCGCCTCTGTCTTTCGCGTCTACTGGGATATTTTTCTGCCCATTTCCGTGCCGGCAATGACCACGCTTTTTTTGATCGCCTTCATCGCCAATTGGAACGATCTGCTGCGTCCGGTGCTCTATATCTCCACGTCATCCCTTCGCACCGTTACTATCGGTCTCACTTCCTTTCAAAACGAATATGGCGCGCAATGGAATCTGCTGTTGGCCGGCGCTGTCGTGTCTATTCTACCCCTGCTGATCGTCTACATTTTTGCTCAACGCTACATCGTCGAAGGTATCGCCACCACCGGAATCAAATAGCATGAAAGCGCTCATTCTGGCTGCCGGCTCGCGCTCGCGCAGTGAACATGCACCCTGGGTACTCGAAACCCTGGGCGACCGGCCCATCATCGAATACGTGGTAGATCTGGCGCTCCAGGCGGTGACGAGCGATGATTTGATCATTGTCATCGGCAAAGAGGACGCCGCCATACGAGAGCATCTCGGTGACGCCTACCAATACGTGGTACAAGATGAGCAATTGGGCACCGGACATGCTATCTTGCAGGCCCAGCCCTGTCTGGAAGGCTACACGGGCAGTTTACTCATTCTCTATGGCGACACGCCGCTCTTTCGCCGTTCATCGATACTGGGATTGATCAACCGTCATCGCCAGAAGCAGGCCGGGCTGTCGCTCCTGACAGCGACCCTCGCCAGTGACCTGCCCTACGACCGCATCCTGCGTGGCCAGGATGGCTCGATTGCCGATCTGGCCGGAGCCGGCGACGACGGTGGGGCAGAGCAATTGGCCGAGTTGAATATCGGCGCGTACATGGTCGAAAGCAGTGAATTGTGGCCGGCGCTGCACCAGGCTATTCGGGCCAATCCCGAGGACGATATCCCCTTCACCACTTGCATCCGCCAACTATTGCACGAACGTTGTTCTGTGGCCAGCTACCAGGTGTTGGACGATGACGAAGCCCTGGGTATCAACACCCCGGACGATCTGGAGCAGGCGGGTCTGATTCTTAAAAAGCGACAATTGCGGCCGCGGCGTATCGAAGAGCACAACATTATTCGCTTTGGCACGGGAGGGTGGCGGGCGCTGATTGGTGAAGGCTTCACCCTGCACAATGTGCGTCGTCTCTGCCAGGCGCTGGCCAACGACATCGTTCGAAAAAACCGCGAAGCGGATGGCGTGCTCATCGGTTACGATCGCCGCTTTCTGGGTGATGTGGCAGCCAGGGCCGCCGCTGAGGTGTTTGCAGGCAATAACATCGCCGTGCAATTGCTGAAGGAGGATGCTCCAACGCCGTTGATCACCTATGCCACGGCTGAAAAAAACCTTGCCTACGGCTTGGTATTCACCGCCAGCCACAATCCCCCTCAATGGAACGGACTCAAAGTTTTTGCCAGCGATGGTTCACTGCCTCTGGATGAGCAGACACGGCAATTCGAAAACGAAGCCAATGCCCTGGACAGCGCCGATGTTGTCAAGGTCGAGTTAGAAATAGCGCTGCAGAGTGGCATGGTGCGTTGGGCGGATTACACTAACGCCTATGTCGATGCTGTGGAGGCGCTGATCGACATGCAGGCGATCCGAAACGCCGGGCTGAGCGTGCTGCTTGATCCCATGTTCGGCGTGGGACAGGTTACCTTGCAAACCATCCTCACCGAAGCGCGCTGCCGCGTCACAACCATCCACGAGCGGCACGATCCTCTTTTTGGCGGGCGTTCTCCCGCTCCCGACCCCAGGGCACTCACCACGCTGATGAGTTTAGTGAGCGGGGGGCCATACGATCTTGGTTTGGCCATGGATGGCGATGCCGATCGCATTGCTATTGTGGACAGCCATGGCGTTCACATTCCCACCAACGAGCTGTTGCTGCTGCTCTATTATTATCTCCACCAGGTGCGCGGGCAGCGGGGCGGCCTCACCCGAAACGTCGCCACCACCCATCTGCTGGATCGCCTGGCGGCCCATTTCGGCGAAACCAGTTACGAGACGCCGGTCGGCTTCAAGCACCTGGCTGCCAGCATGAAAGCGCACGATGTGCTGTTGGCCGGAGAGAGCAGTGGCGGACTCAGCATTCGGGGCCATATTTTGGGCAAGGATGGCATCTTCGCCTGCGCGCTGGTCGTCGAAATGCTGGCTCGCACCGGGCGCAGCATCGCCGACATGTTGTCAGATATCTATGCCATTACCGGGCGACTGGTCAGCCGGGAAGTGAACCTGCCCGCCACACCCGACATGAAGGTCCATGTACCTCGAAATCTGGCTGCGACCAGTCCCACCGAGGTTGCCGGCTATCCTGTCCAGCGGGTCTCCCATTTGGATGGGACCAAGTTTTACCTTGAGAACGACAACTGGCTCTTACTGCGTTTTTCCGGCACCGAACCCCTTCTGCGCATCTTCGCGGAAGCGGATACAGAAGAAAAGGTGGATGAACTATTGGCATGGGCTCAAGACATTATTCAGATTTGAAGCACGCCATTACCCTGGTTGGCATCGAAAAAACGCAGGGACGGCGTAAGTGGACGGCGGGCGGATTCAGCGATTTCGTATGCCTGCGCTTCGAGCCGGACAGGCTGTCGTTGCGCGACATCGATCAACAGGAACAAGCGCCAAAAGTGCACGCCATCGGCCATTTACGCTTTGTCAAAGCATTCTCGTTTGGTCGAGAACGTCCGCGCATCGTTCTCTGGTCCCGCCTGGCTCCGGATCGCTCCACCGCTGAGCTGTTCCCCGGCATCTCCGCCACCACCGACGAGGGCGAGGTTCTTTACAGCAGCAACTCGCTCATCACCTACACGCTGCGTCAATTACTGGCTCGTGGCTGGTTGCACTACAAGGGGGGCCAATGGCAGGTTGACATTGCCACCGGCGAATCTGAATGGCGGCAGCGGTCAGTGGCTGTTCTGGATTTCCTCTCGGCGGAAAACCGCTTGCACCTGTATGCCATGCCTGGGCAGCCGCCCCCTGCCTTCGACGACCTGGCAGGCGTGCATCCGACCGAGGATCTCATTCCCATGGACCGCCTGGGTTACGTGCGCGAGTTGGTGTGGCGCGAGAACCCGCTGGCCGCCTTCAACACCGCCTATTTTCTGCTGGAGCACAACGACTTCCTCAGCCACCATTCCGCCCTGGGCCAGCCCTACAATCTTTTCATCAGCGGTGGCGTGATCCAACGCCCGCCACTTTACCGGCGCAGCACCCTCTACCAGCGAAACGATGGCTCCTGGTGCATCGCCATGTTCGGGATGGAGGATATTGCACTCCAACTGGGGTCGTCATCCCCAGCTTTTGTCGTGGACCGACCCGCTCCCGTCACCCTCTACACCCGCCGCTGGGCCATTTCCGAGCAGAATCGGGTGATTGGATTCACGCCTCCTGCCGCCCACCGCCACGAATTCACCATCATCGACCGGCAAGTGCTCGGCTACAAACAGGGCGGCGGCCTCGAAATCCCGCAAAACGGCTTTATTCTGTCCTTCGACCGGGATGCACTCACCCCACCGTTATTGGCGGCTCTGCAAACAGGTCGGGTCGAGTACGGATGGCGGGAGGAAGAATACCGCGGCATTCGCCAGGCTATTCAGGTGGGGCCACGGCTCTTGCAGGGTGGCGACATTGCCCTCAGCACTCACAGTCTCGCCGACGAAGATTTCTGGATCGACAGGCGCGGGCCGGATGGCGCGCTGGAGTTGGGAGTCGTGCCCTCTGATTATCCTGACGATGTGGACCTAACCCGGGCGGGACGCGTGGGTGTGGGTATCGATGCCGGGGGAAGCTTGCTGGTGGGAGTGATGATGGGGGCCGAGACCAGGGGTGTCAAACACCCCGAATTGGATAGCGCCGGAGCCACACTGGTGGAGTTGGCCGAGTTCCTGCAGGAAATGGGCGCGGTGGACGCCGTCAACATGGATGGCGGCGGCTCCAGTCAGCTCTTTTACCTGGGCGGCTTAACCACCGTCCCCGGCAATCGGCTGGGCTTGCAGTCGGTGCATTACGAGCGCATGGTTCCCTCGATCGGCGTGGTTGCGTAATCCTTTCCTCTGCATACGAGCCAGCCCTATCGAACCCAATGCCGCGGAGCTCACATCCTTCGTGAGGCACCGCCCACTTGCTTTTTAAAGGGATCCAGGATATAATTCAGGAAATCTGCACCGGCAGAAATTCTGAAATTGGAGTGTTTCATGGATGTGACTATTCAGGTCCGTCAGCGGGGGACTGTGACTTTGCCGGCTGAGCTGCGCCAAAAATATGGGATCCGTTCCGGTGATTCGTTCAGGCTGGTTGATCTGGACGGCATATTTGTCTTGACACCGATGGTTCCGATGGTGCCGGAACTGGCTCGCGAGATCGAAGAAGCGCGCCTGGAAATGGGACTCAGCGTCGATGAGATGCTCGCCGGCCTGCGGGAGCAGCGTGCCCGCTACTACGCGGAGAAGTATGGGAATGAGCAGGGCACCTAGGCCTAGCGTCTTTGTCGATGCTGACGTGCTCTTCGCGGGGGCTGCTGCTCCCAGTGAACACGGTGCGAGCCTGGTTGTCCTGCGTATGGCGGAGATCACGCTACTCGATGCGGTGGCCTCGGAACAGGTGGTTACCGAGGTCGGGCGCAACCTGGTGGAGAAGATCCCCCAGGCCATGCCGGCGTTCCATCATCTCGTGACACGATGCCTGCGAGTCGTGCCCGATCCCTCCCATGATGATCTTCGTGATTTCACAGGACTGGCTGATCCGAAGGATTTGCCAATTCTGATGGTGGCTGTCAGGGAACAGTGTGATTGGCTTGTCACGTTCAACGTGCGGCATTTCCAGCCCGGCCATCCATCTGTGGCTGTCCTGCGTCCGGGGGAACTGCTCCTGCGCGTGCGCGATCGTTTGGCTTCGCTTTGACTGGTAGCAGCGATTATTCGTTCCCAGTGGATGGCTTCAAAGGCTGTGCTGTCTCTTTTCGGTCGTCCGGAGGTGTGACGTCTTTCGCAAGGCCGTCGCACCTGATTTGCCATGATCGATCAACTCGCGGCGCAGGGCGGCATCTCGCCGAGTGAACTCGGACTTTTCAGGTGCTGCGCCCCAGTGGTCGGCCTCCGCCGACCAGACACCGTGTCGGTCGTTTGGCCGCAGGCTCACAGAGCCCAGCAGCAGAGCCGAGTGAACTCGGACTTTTCAGGTGCTGCGCCCCAGTGGTCGGCCTCCGCCGACCAGACACCGAACAAGTCATCATTCTCCCGGTGGGTTGTCGCGGTACTCGAAGGAATCTTCCAGCTCTGCCAGGAGGTCATCTATTCCATGATGAGTTTTCTGGTTGTTGATGTAGCCCATAATCTTGGAGACATCCCATCGGCTTACACTAAAAGCGCCATAATAGCCCATCCATTTGAAACGATATTCGAGATGGAGGCGGTTATTGACAAAATGAGAGGAGACGCCTTTGAGTTGTTGCACCAATTTCGAAATCGAAAGCGTGGGAGGAATGCGCAGCAACACATGTACATGGTCAGATATTCCGTTGATTGCCAGCACTCGGCAGCCCATTGACTGGGCAACATCACCGATGCTGCGGTACAAGGCTCGTTCCATTTCAGGCATTATCAGCGGCAATCTATCCCATGTTGCCCACACCAGATGCACATAGAGTTCGACTTTATTCCTTCTCATTGGATGACCTCAAACCTTGATAGAGTGAAGGACGGCGCAGGTCGTCCACTGGCCGTAGGCCCATCGAGCCCGACTTTATTTGGTGCTGCCTCTGCTTCTCGCCGAGTAAACTCGGACTTTTCAGGTGCTTCGCCCCAGCGGTCGACCTGCGTCGACCGGCTCCATGCCAGAAACCAGGACGGCGCAGGCCGTCCACTG
>JAYELL010000001.1:29874-220980 GCA_034717495.1 Chloroflexota bacterium
CGACCGGCTCCATGCCAGAAACCAGGACGGCGCAGGCCGTCCACTGGCCGTAGGCCCACAGAGCCGGACTTTATTTGGTGCTGCCTCTGCTTCTCGCCGAGTAAACTCGGACTTTTCAGGTGCTTCGCCCCAGCGGTCGACCTGCGTCGACCGGCTCCATGCCAGAAACCAGGACGGCGCAGGCCGTCCACTGGCCGTAGGCCCACAGAGCCGGACTTTAGTCGGCTCAGTATACCGCAGAATCGGAAGGATGTCAGGCCCTATGGCGGTCTCTCAGCAATTCTCAATATGACGAAACAGGGCGATGGAGTCGAGGCTTCAGGCGGTTCGTCAGCTGTTCTTACGCAGGACAAACGCGGCTAACCCAAAAAGGGGGCTGCGCACAGCCTCGACTCTTCTGCATATTGAGAATTCCCCCTTTTGCAAAAAATGGCTTGACAAGGATATGCAAATCTGTTATTATGGTTGGGAACGTTCCCAATCTCCACGTAGCACCCTGGAAAAAGCGCAACGTGAAATCAAGACCCACCATCATCGATGTAGCTGAAAGAGCCGGCGTCTCCAAGAGCACCGTCTCGCGAGTCGTTGCGGATGATGGTCAGGGGGTGAGCGACAGGGCCAGGGAGCGGGTGCAAAAAGCAATCGAAGAGCTGGGCTACGTGCCTAATGCGGTGGCCAGCAGCCTGCGCACGGCCCGCACCAACATCATCATGTTGACCATTCCAGACATCGCCAATCCCTTCTGGCCCGATCTGGCCCGTGGCGTGCAGGATGTGATGGATGAGGAGGGTTACGCGGTCGTATTTGCCAACAGCGACTGGGACGGCCAACGGGAGGCCACATTCCTGCAGATGGCCGGTCGCAATCGCCTGGATGGTATTCTGATCAACCCCATTCAGGTCAGCAACGAGGAACTTAAGGCGACCGGCATTCCCACGGTCGTGATCAGTTCCAGTGAACGATATCCTGACTTCGATGCCGTAGGCTCAGATAGCTTTGGCGCCGCTCAGCAGGCCCTCGCACACCTGACAGTCCTGGGGCATCGCCGCATCGGCCTGATCAGGGGGCGGCGCGTTCACCGGCTGCAGCATTCACGACTGGCCGGTTACCTGCACTATCTTCACGAGCATGGGTTGCCCATAGATGAAAACCTGATCGTCGAGGTTACTTTTGACGAGACAGGGGGCTTTCAGGCCATGGAACAGTTGCTGGCGTTACCCTGTCCACCCACAGCTGTCTTCGCCTCCAATGATCTCCTGGCCATCGGTGCCCTCCATGCAGCCCACGCAGCCGGTTTGCAGGTTCCAAGGGACCTATCCATCGTCGGTCTCGATGGTATCTTCGCTGCCTCTACCACCATCCCACCGTTGACTACCGTCGCCAAGCCCAAAGAAGTGATCGGCCGGCGAGCGGCTTGCCTGCTTCTGGAGCGAATTCGCCGCCTGGCGCCCTCGACGCCGAGGCGGGAAATCGTCGCCTGTCATCTTCAAGAGCGGGGGTCCACCGCCCTGCCAGGGGCCAGAAGATCCGATCAGGGCGGTCTGTCGTCTGTCACTCGATCGCTCAGGCAGGTAAGGTGACGGAAACACTGAACTGGCGAAAGGATCCATCAGATGATCGCACGTGCAACCTTGGCGCGCAACCGGAGTCTATGCGAGGACAAAGCCCTGGGCTGTATGCTGGGCCTGGCGGCTGGCGATGCCCTGGGCGACATCGGCCGCGACGATTCCTACCGCCAGCGCTATGGCATCATCACCAACCTGTATGCCGGTGCCAAAAGCACCGACGACACCGAGTTCGCCCTGCTCACGGCCCGCACCCTCATCGACAATGACGGCAACCTGACCACCGACGCGCTGCTGCGATCCTGGCAGCGTTATATCCTGGATCAGGGTGGCGTCTACGAACGGGGTGGAAAACCGCTGTACGGCGCGGTCGAGAACCTCAAGCGGGGTATGCGGCCTCCCCTCTCCGGCATCGACAATGTGGCCAACAACGACGACGGTGCGGCTATGCGCATCGCCCCCATCGGTATCGTGTGCGCGGGAGAACCTGAACGGGCTGCTGCCCTGGCCGAGATTGAGGCGCAAATCAGCCATCACGCCGACGGCATTTGGGCTGCCCAGGCGGTGGCCGCCAGCGTCGCTGTTGCGATGGTCGATGGCAGCACCGATGAGATCATCGAGGCCGGTTTGAAGCAGATTCCAACGGATAGCTGGCTGGGGCGAGCCATGGGCCGCGCCATGGCCATCTGCGACCAGGAAGGCACCATCGAGGACGCCTGGGAACGCCTGCATATCGACCTGTGGACACCATCCCATTCGACCAGTGCCGAGGCGATTCCCCAGATATATGCCCTGTTTCGGCTGACCGACGGCGATTTCCGCCGCAGCATGTTCTGGGGTGGAAATTTCGGACGCGATGCCGATACCATCTGTGCAGTGCTCGGCGCAATCAACGGCGCGAAAGGAGGGTTGTCAGTCATTCCGGAGACTTGGATAAAGAAAGTTCAACGGGCGGCGGGAGTCTGTCTTAGATTTGCTGCCCACGAGGATATCCCGACCTTGGCCAGGCAACTGGCCGCTTTCATTCGGTGATTGTTGAGAACCGAAACAAGGTTTGTTCACACATTTTCGAGATCCATCAAGGAGGATGAAAGATGAAGAATTTGCACGCTTCCCGTCATTTCGCTTTCGGCCTGATGCTTCTGGCTATCGTCAGCATGGCTATGGTCGCCTGTGTTGCCCCGGCAGCACCTGCCCCCGCACCTGCAGAGAAACCTGCGGCTGCTGAACCTTCCGCAGAGGAACCCGTTACGGAAGAGGCCGTAACCATCGAGTGGTGGACCGTGTCCTCGGAGGAGTATTCCGAGGAAGCCCAACAGGGCATGATCGACCAGTTTGAGGCAGAACATCCCAACATCAAGGTCGACATGACCATTCTGCCCGACAGCGCTTTCTCCGAGAAGATGACTACCGCCCTTGGCGCCGGTGAAGGGGTGCCCGACGTGGCCTTTTTCTGGGACAACAACTGGTTCCCCGAGGCCCTGGAACTGACGCCCTTCATCGAGGCTGACCCCGACTTCAGCACCGATATCTACTTCCCCGGCTTCTTCAAGACCCGCGCCACGTGGGGCGACAAGATCGTGGGCCTACCCCTGGGCGTTGGCGCCAACTTTGTGATGTATAACAAGGATGTTTTCGACGAGGCCGGTGTGGCCTATCCCAGCGAGGACTGGACCCCCGACGATTTCATCGAAATCGCAACCCAGTTGACCGATACCGACGTGAAACGCTGGGGTGGCGACCGGCCGCGCGGCCCCTACCGCGCCGTCTACTTCAACTACGGCGCTCGCCCTTACAGCGATGACAGCACTACCGTGGAAGGCTATCTGAACGGCCCTGAGTCGCTGGCAGCCTACACCTGGCTGTGGGATCTGATAAACAGCGGATCGACCCCCACCCCAGCCGATATCGAGGTTCTGGGCACGGAAGGCACCGGCCCGGTGGACCTTTTCCTGGCCGGGCGGCTCGCTATGGCGACCCTCAATCAGGGCCACATGCTCAATGCCGTGGAGGCTGACGCTAACTTCGGCATCGTGCCCGAACCTTTCCTGGCGGACAAGGAGAGTTACGTCCATGGCTGGGCGCTGACCTCCTCCATCTGGAAAGACACCGAACACCCAGATGAAGCGTGGCAATTCCTCAGCTACTGGGTTGGCCCTGAGGGACAGAAATACCTGATGGAGAACGGCAACCTCTTCCCCTCAATCCCCTCCGTGCTTGAGCAGTATGAGCACGCGGACGAGGAGTACGCCCAGGCGTTCTTCAAGGTACTCGAGCAGGAGCAGGACGCCGAGTGGCTCATGGAACACCCCTGCTATCGAGGCGCGGTGCAGCGAGCAGTCGGCGACGTGTGGGACAAGATCATGTTCGGCACCATGGAACGCGACCAGATCCAGGCCGAGTTGGATGCGCTTGTGCCCGCCGCTCAGCAGGCTCTCGACGACTGTGTCCCGCGCCTGGGTGGTTGATTCCGACATCTGAGTCCACCTGATTACCTGGTGGAGCTACGCAGTCGATCTTCCGGTAGGGACGGGCCATCCTGTTCCTACCGGCGGAAATCCTAATCGAAGTGCGAAATTCCTCACCCGAAAGGGAGAGATCGACGCAATTGGTTGTTGTTCCCTGTTCCGATGGGAGATCACGGTATGGCAAGTTGGCGTGAAATGTCCCCCAGAGCCAAACGCGAAGCCATCGACGGATACATCAGTATCTCGCCCTGGCTCATCGGGTTCCTGCTCTTTACTCTGGGGCCGATCCTCGCATCCGTATACTTCAGCTTCACCCAGTGGACCATCACCCGTCCGCCTGAGTGGGTGGGATTGGATAACTACGTGCGTATGTTCACCAGGGACCCTCTGTTCTGGACTGCACTCAAGGTGACGTTCACTTTCGTGATTCTGACCTTGCCGCTGCAGATTATTCTGGGCCTGGCACTTTCGCTGATGCTCAACCTCAAAGTGCGGGGCATGAATCTTTACAGAACGATCTTTTACATACCGGCCGTGATTTCGGGCGTGGCCGTATCTCTGATGTTCATCTGGCTGCTCCAGCCCGATACGGGAGTCATCAACACCCTTCTGGAGGGCATCGGCATCCAGGGGCCCAACTGGTTTTGGGATCCCAACTGGGCACTGCCCTCGGTTGCCCTGATGAGCCTGTGGGCGGTCGGAGGCGGCGCGGTGATCTATCTGGCCGGCCTGCAGAACATCCCTCCTCACCTGTACGAGGCCGCTGAGATCGACGGCGCCAACACCTGGTACCGCTTCTGGCGCATCACGTTGCCTCTGTTGACACCAACGCTGTTCTTCCAACTCATCGTCACGATGATTGGAGCCTTCAAGGTCTTCACTGAGGCCTTCGTTATCACGAAAGGTGGTCCCCTGAAAGCCACCTACTTCTACCTCTTTTACTTTTACGAGGAAGCCTTTCAGAATTTCAACATGGGCTATGCCTCAGCGCTGGCAATATTACTGATGTTGATCATTTTGCTTGCCACTGTCCTGGTCAATTTCACCTCAAATCGCTGGGTTTATTACGAATCAGATGGTGAGGGGGCAGCATGACACAGTCTACCGTGGCCGACACATCCCAGGCCCAGACACCATCCAACATCAAACAACCGTTGCTCTCGCGCCGGGCACGTCACTGGTTGGGGCATGGCGCGGCCTACATCTTCATGACCGCCCTGGCGCTGGTCTTCATGATTCCCATTCTCTGGATGCTTTCCACCTCCCTGAAAGCACGTTGGGAGGTCTTCGCCTGGCCGCCCCAGTGGATTCCGGAAACTATCCACTGGGAAAACTACGTCGAGGCCTTCACTCGTTATCCCATGGGCCGTTTCATGCTCAACTCCACCATCCTGGTCGCAGCCACCATTGTGGGCGAGTTATTTGCCGTGCCCCTGGTCGCTTACGGGTTTGCTCGCCTGCGTTTTCCAGGAAAAAATGTGCTCTTCCTGATCATGCTGGGCACCATGATGATTCCGGGACACATCAAACTGATTCCCCTTTTCACCATCTACCACCGCCTGGGCTGGATCGACACCTACCTGCCCCTGATCGTTCCCGCCTTTTTTGGCAGTCCCTTCTTCATCTTCTTGATGGTTCAATACATGAAAACCATCCCACGTGATCTGGATGATGCAGCCCGCATCGACGGCGCAGGCACCTGGGGCATACTCTACCGCGTGTTATTGCCATTATGTGTACCGCCCCTGACCATCGTCGTCGTTTTCACCTTTTTGTGGACCTGGAATGAGTTCCTGCATCCCCTCATCTTCCTCAACAGTTTTGAGCTTTTTCCTGTCCAGGTCGGCCTGGCCCTGTTCAAGGGGCGTTACAGCGTGGAATGGAATCTGTTCATGGCCGCCACGCTAATCTCAATCATCCCGATTCTGATCCTCTATTTCTTCAGCCAGAAACAACTGATCGGTGGCATTGCCTCGGTGGGACTGAAAGGATAGGTACTATGGCCGCACGGCCGATCATTCTGGACACGGACGTCGGCACCGATGTAGACGACGCCTTCGCTATTGCCCTGGCCGCCCGGTCACCCGAGCTCAAGCTGGAAGCCGTGACGACGGTCTTTGGCCATGTAACACGGCGCGCTCGCATGGCCCGCAAGCTGCTCGATCTGTTGGACCAGTCTGCTGTTCCGGTGGCAAGGGGCATGGAGAGCCCGATCACGCCCGGTAAGGAGGTCTATTGGGGTGGTTGGGAAGGGGAGGGTTTTCTTTCCACGGGGGACGAGTCCCTGCCTCTCGATCCCCGCAACGGTGTAGATCTCATTTGCGACTTGCTCGAAACAGCGGCCGAACCTATCACGCTGGTTGCCATTGGTCCTCTCACCAACATTGCCACCGTGATCCTTCTCAGGCCAGATCTGCTGCCTGCTATTGACGAGATCATCTGTATGGCAGGCACCATCGTGCCCGGGCAAGAGGAGTGGAACGTCCAGTGCGATCCGGAGGCGGCTCGGATCGTATTCCAGTCGGGACTGCCGATTACGCTGGGTACCCGATTCATTGTCAACCAGCCCCGGCTGACTCAGCTTCACCGCCAGCGACTGGCCGCCCGCTGCGATGACCCGGCAGTACACGCGCTTGTGGCCATGCTGGACGTGTTCCTGGACAGGAAGCAGCGCGACTCCACACCCATGTACGATCCTGTAACGTTGAGTATGGCGTTTACCGAAAAGTTTGTTCAGACTCAAGCCATGGCCGTTGCCGTTCAACTCGAGGACGGCGTACTGCACCTGACACCGCAGCCATCTGGCGAGCCGAACATGCACATCTCGGTCGGCGTGCAACCGGAACTGTTCGTCGACGCCTTGGTTGATCGCCTCCTTGGCCAACATGAACAGTGACCCTTTCTTTCTGGCACAGGACATATTTCCCGGCCTGTCTACTCATCCCTCGTGCCACGCCCCAACCATTATCGCTCTGCCTGACGACAGTTTGCTGGTAGCGTTTTATGCCGGCAGTCTGGAGAAGGCGTACGACGTCGCTATCTTGACCTCTCGATATCACCCGGCATCTCGGACCTGGTCATTGCCCCGGGTGGTCGTGGATCTGCCATGCAGGTCATTGGGCAATCCTGTGCTTTTCCTGAACCCGGCGGGCGTTCTGCATCTCTTCTATCTCGTTATGCAGGGAGACAGATGGTTCCAGTGCTCTATCCACCAGGTTACCTCGACCGATTTCGGGACCGCCTGGCGTTCAGACACCATGTTCCGCGAGGAAACAGGCTGGACAACGCGCAACAATCTGCTCCTGCTATCGAACGGCAGCATACTCTTTCCGCTCAGCGACAACGTACGGGGTGGGGCGATCTGTTTGTTGTCCGGCGACGGCGGACATAACTGGCAGGAGGGGGAGATGATCGCCTCCTCCCCCAAGAATGAGCAGCCGGCCGTCGTGCAACTCTCCGACAATAGTCTCTTGGCCTACATGCGCACGGGCGGAAAGGGAGGCCTCTGCTGGCAATCCCGCTCTTTTGACCTGGGACAATCGTGGGCGCCGGCCGAGCCAGGACCATTCAAGAATCCAAACTCGGCTATGGCCATGATCCGGCTCACCGGCGGCAGCCTGGTTGCAGTTTACAACGACTCGGACGATCACCGCTTTCGCACGCCACTCAATGTGGCCCTGTCGGTCGATGAAGGGCGCACCTGGCCCTGCGTCCGGTCGCTGGAAACTGGCAATGGCCGATTCAACTATCTGGGGATATCGGTCGATGGACAGGAGAGCGTCGAGTTCTCTTATCCGGCGATCACGCAGAACAGCGAGGGCCTGATCCATATCGTCTACACCAACTGCCGCAGGAACATCAGGCATGTGATGTGCAACGAGGCCTGGCTGCAGGATAGCTATCTGTCCAGGCGCATGGAGGGGCCGCGTGCCCCGGCGCCTGGCGAGCGTGGAGGTCAGGGAGACTGATATGACGACTATCCGGGAAACGAACGTTTCGTCCGAAACTTTGCGAAGCCGTGCCCGGGGCTGCCTGTTGGGCGCAGCCATCGGTGATACCATGGGCGCGCCCTGTGAGGGGCTCAGCGCCGAGGAGATCAGCGCCCGCTACGGCGTGTTGACCGGCTTCGTCAGCGACCGGGCATCAGGCACCGACGACACCGACTTTACCCTCTTCAACGCTCACATCCTGCTGACCTACGGCGTCGACGTTAGCCTGGCCCAGGTGGAGGCCGAGTGGCGGGATAAGTTGCTGGCGCCCGGCAGGGCCTACCGGCCCGGTGGCTTTAGCGATGTTATCTCCACCCGTAACCTGGCTGCCGGCCTGCACGCGCCCCAGTCTGGCCAGTTCGGGCACCAGATGTGGAGCGACGGCGTGGCCATGGCCATCGGCGCTGCCGGAATCATTAGCCCCGGCAAACCCCACCAGGCCGCTCATCTGGCCCGCGTGCTGGGCAGCATCTCCAACGCGCGAGACGGCATCTACACTGCCCAGGCCGTGGCCGCGGCCATCAGCGTGGCCATGATAGGCGCATCGCCTGCGGAGATGATGGCCACGGCCATCCAGCACGTGCCCGTCGACTCGTGGATTTTTCGAACCCTGCAAGAGGCTCGGGAGATCGGCTCCAGATGCGATGACCTGGAGCAGGCCTTGCCCGCCATCGCTGATGCCTTGATCGTTCCCTGGTGGACCTGGGCCGACCTGGCGACGGAAGCCGTACCGCTGGCCTTCGCCGTTTTTCTGGCCACCGATGGTATCTATCAACGCGCTGTTCCGGCCGGAATTCGCCTCGGTCGCGACGCCGATACCATCGGCGCCATCGTGGGCAGCCTGGCTGGTGCTTATGGTGGCATCGATGCCATTCCAGCCCCCTGGCAGGCCCGGGTGCAGGAGTCCACCGGCTACTGCATCGGCTACGTCGCCGGGCGCGATATCGGCGATATCGCTGACGAGTTGGCGCAGGCCGCCGGGCGTTTGTCTTCCGACGAAGAGCCGGTACCAGGCAGGGACTCCCCGATCGAAAAAAACAGGGTTGAGTTGCCCGATTCCGGATTGCCTCCATCCCAATTTCCTTCTGTCAGCGAGTCGCCTTCTTCTCACGTTACTTCGCTGAAAACTGCCACGTCAAGCCGGCGGATCAGCCAGGATCGTGTGGCCGGCGCGTTGCTGGGCCTGGCCTACGGCGACGCCATCGGCTTCCCGGCCATGTTTCATCGCTTCCAGGACCAACGCATGCCGCGCAAGCGCCACAACTTTCTGTGGCGCACCAACCAGGAACTCGATGAAAGGCGAATTCTGCGCTTGATGCTGCCTTTTACCCACCGCGTCGAGCCGCAGACCCTGGAGCCCTGCCCCACTGACGACACCGAGTTCGCCTTGCTGACTCTGGAGGCCCTGCTGGCAGCCGGGTCAGAGCCAAACCAGGATTCCTTCGTCGCGGCCTGGACCGGCAGAGTTTTGCCCGTGGCGGACCAGGTCATCAGCGGTTTTTCAGAGCGTTCAGCTATTGAGAATTTCCAGAGCGGTTTGCTGCCACCGGCCACGGGCAATGACAATCCACTGCACTATGCCGATGCCGCTGTACCCCGGGCCGTTCCCATCGGACTGTTCTGCGCGGGCGATCCCGGCCGGGCTGCAGCCCTGGCCAGGCTGGATGCACAGATCACAAACGCCGAAGACGGCATCTACGCGGCCCAGGCTATGGCGAGTGCAATCGCGCTTCTGTCAGCCGGTGAATCGCTCACCCTGGCGCTGATCCAGGCTCGGGCTCAATTGCCGGCCGGCTCCTGGATCGCCCGCGGCGATGCGATCGCTCGCAACTGTCTGGCCGAGAGCACGACACCCGAAGACCTGGCCCTATTGCTGAGCCGGCGCCTGATCAACACAGTCTACTCCTATGGCAACGCGGCACCGGAGACCTTTCCCGCCGCCCTGGCCATCGTGGAAGCCTGCCAGGGCGACCTGCGGCTGGGCTGCCTGGTGGCAAACAGTATTCCCAAGGCTGCCGATTCCTTACCCGCTATGGTCGGCGCTCTGTGCGGTGCGCATCAAGGCAGCAGCGTCATCAGCCCGCACTGGCAGGCTGCCCTGGTCGAGTGCCGGGGTATCTGTTTGCCCTTCCTCCGGGGTGTGCGCCTGGATGAGCATGCCGCCGCCCTGTTTGAACGAATCGCATAGCAACCGCTATTTTCGGGCCGGTCTTTGCGAAGCACCCCAGAGCGCCAGCGGAGTGGGCCTGACCGCTCTCGCATCGCTCGTTCAGGAGAAGGAAAATGATAACAATTTCCCAACGCCCACTGCCCATCGACTATGAAGAACGCGTCTATGCCGGCTGGCTGGGCAAGTGCATCGGCGTTCGTTTCGGCGCGCCCCTCGAAGGCTGGACCTACCAGGAGATTCGCGATAATCTCGGTGAACTGGACGATTATCTGCCATTGCCACCGGGCAAGGTCTTCAAACCTGATGATGACACAGCGTTTCCCATGATTCTCGTGCGGGCATTGCAGGACTACGGGCCAGCGGTCAGTGCCGAACAGCTTGGCGAGACGATGCTGAACTATCTTGGTGACCAACGAGGAACACTGTGGTGGGGTGGCTACGGTGTCTCTACGGAACATACGGCCTACCTGAACCTGGCCGCAGATATCCCGGCCCCTCTTTCCGGTTCGATCGCCCTCAATGGCGCCGCGCTGGCCGAACAGATCGGTGGCCAGATATTCAGCGACATCTGGGGCCTGGTGGTGCCCGATAATCCAGAACTCGCGGCCGGGTATGCTGCCCGCGCTGCCAGCATCAGCCACGATGGCAACGCCGTCTACGGTGGCAGGTTCATCGCTGGCCTGGTGAGCGCAGCTTTCAGCCAGGTTGATCCGCAGCATTTGATCGAGATCGGCCTTGGCCTGATCCCCGCTGACAGCGAATATTCCCGCGTTGTACGGGCCGTCCTTGATTTCCATGCCGGACAGCCCGACGACTGGCACGCGGCCTATCGTTTCATCAACGACAACTTCGGTTATGACCGTTACCCTGGCGTTGTGCATATCATCCCAAACACCGGCGTTGTCATCATGGCTCTGCTATATGGCCAGGGCGATTTCTCTCGCACGATTCAGATCGCCAACATGGGGGGGTGGGACACCGACTGCAACGTTGGAAACGTGGGCGCCATCACCGGTGTGGCTGTAGGATTGCAGGGAATTTCTCCCAAATGGCGCGAGCCGATGAACGACGAACTGGTAACGGCCAGCCTGATCGGGACCCGTAACCTGCTGGACATCCCGGCTTGTGCCGATCTTTTCTGCGCGCTGGGCCGCCAGATCGCCGGCGAATCTGCTCGGCCTGGCCGGCCACGCTATCACTTCAGCTATCCTGGCTCGACACAGGGATTTCACCAGTGCAGCGGCAGTCGGGGAAAGATCATCTCGCTGCGCCAGATTGGGACTCGCGAATCGAATCCCAGGGCACGGACCGCGGACGGCCCATTTGACCAACCAGAGGGTGCCCTGCAGTTGACCGTGCGTAAGCTCAACAAGAAGAGCGAGGTGCGCTTTTTCGTCAAAACCTCCCTTCGTCCCGACGAGCTGAGCGCCAACTATTACGGGGCGAGCTTCTCGCCCAAGATCTATCCTGGACAGCAACTGCGGGCCCGGCTATTCCTGCCACCCGATGCCCCCGAACAGCTTCAGGCCAGTCTGTTCGCCTGGGATGACAACCACAGCGAGACCCATCAGAGCAAGGGACACCCCTTGCAACCTGGCCGTTGGCACGACCTGCGCTTTCAGATTCCAGCCCTGCACAACGCCTGTCTTTCCGAGGTGGGAGTCCTGCTGCGCAACCTGGGCCAGCCCTGGAGCGGCTCGCTCAGCCTGGGTAGCCTGGATTGGGATGGCTCCCCTTCTTTCAGCAATGACTTTGGCCTGGAGCGCCCTGAATATGATGCCATCAGCCAGTGGACCTTCCTGCGGGGCTTCTGGCGGCTGGACGAAGGTGGTTATCATGGCAGCGGTGTTGGCGTGAACGAAACCTACACCGGCGATATCCAATGGCAGGACTATTCGCTGTCCGTGCGGCTGACCCCGCTGAAAGGCGATCATCACAACATCAACGTGCGTGTGTCGGGTGCGCTGCGATCCTATGCTGCCGGCCTGGCGCCCGATGGCAAAGTGGTACTTTACAGGAACGACAGGGGATACCGGCAGGTGTCTGGCGCCGCTTTTCCCTGGCAACATGGATGCAGCACTCTTCTGACACTGGCAGCGAGGGACAATGGCTTGATCGTCAGCGTCGATGGCCAGGAAAAGATATTCTGGACTGATGATGACCAACCCTATCGTTGTGGCCAGATCGGCCTTTCCAATTTTGCTGGCTGTCGAACCTGTTATGAATTCGTCGAAATCAGTTAACACAAAACGCCTCGATCCCTTTTTCAACCCACGTCGAATCGCGATCGTCGGCGCGTCTGAACGGGGAATGTACCCGGCCGGGGTGTTGCGCAACCTGTTGGACGGTGGCTACGGAGGCGACATCTACCCTGTTAATCCCGGGCGGGAAACTGTGTTTGGCATTCCATGCTATTCCGACCTCAGCCAAACGCCCGAGCCCGCCGAACTGGCGATTCTGGTTGTCCCGCGATATGCCGTGTTGCCTACCCTGCGCCAGTGCCTTGTCGTCGGCGTGCCGGCGGCCTTGATCATCAGTGCTGGATTCGCCGAAGCGGACGAAGAGGGTCGCCGGTTGCAGGCTGAGATGGCCCGCCTTCTCAAAGCTTCGGACAACGCCCTTGCCGTCATTGGTCCCAACTGTGCCGGTTTGGCCAACATCCCCGGCCGGGTCATTGCCACCCGTTTGCCTGCCCCGCCAAAGCCAGGACCCATCTCTTTCATCTCCCAGAGCGGCGCACTGATGATGGCACTCTACGGCCTCTTTGCCGACCGCCACCTTGGCCTAAGTTATCTGTTGTCGCTGGGCAATCAGGTAGATGTTTCCCTGTCCGATAGCCTGGCCTACGTTTCGGGCGATCGGGAAACCACAGCCATTGGCGCATTTATCGAAGGGGTGCGCGACGGTCGTGCCTTTGTCGACAGTGCTCGACAGGCTTTGCTGGCAGGCAAGCCGCTGGTTGTGGTCAAGGTTGGCCGCACAGAGATCGGCCAACAAGCGGCGCTGACTCACACTGCCGCGCTTACCGGTTCGGATCGGGTCTTCGACGCCTTGGGCCATCAGTTTGGCATTGTGCGCGTGGATGACGTTGGTGAGTTGGTAGATACGTTGCAGATCATGGCCGCCGTCGGGTCGAAGCTGTCTGGTCGTGGTCACGTCGCCCTGGTCACGCAGTCAGGCGGCCTGGGTTCGCTAACAGCTGACCTGTGCCAGCTGGCAGGGTTGAAGCTACCGCCGTTGAGCGATCATCTGGAGAGACAATTGCGTTGTCTCCCGCATATCCTTGACTTCGGCGCGCTGGGCAACCCCGCGGATGTGCGAGGCGCAGCCGTGATTGGCCCTGCTACCGGCCAGACCCTGGCGCCCTTCCTGGCTGACCCCGACACTGACGTCGTCTTGCTGCTTTTGGCAAAATCAGCGGTACGCGAGCAAGATGCCGCCACGGCAAGCGCGATTATCGCTGCTGCCCGCCAGAGCGAAAAGCCGCTGATTGTTGTCTGGGTGGGACAGCGACGGTCATCCGGGGCAATGGATTGGCCCGAGGGCCACCGCTTGCTGGTAGAGGCAGGTATTTCGCTTTTCGAACAGCCAGGCAACGCGGTCCGGGCATTGGCCCGTACGATGGCATATTGGCGTTTCCGAAGCCGTTGGCTGGCTGATCCCGAGGTGCCCGATGTCTACCGCTGATCGACTATTGTCATATCAGGCGACCGCAGCGATCCTGGATGCCCACCAGATTCCGCTGGCACCGGCTCGGGTGGTGTCAACACCATCCGAGGCCGCGGATGCGGCGATCGATCTGGGCCTCCCGGTCGCACTCAAAGCGCTTTCGTCGGATCTAACCCACAAGTCGGATGCCGGTCTGGTTTATCTTGATCTACAAACGCCCGGGGCAGTGGAGTCCGCCGGGCGTACGCTGGCAGACAAGACGAGTGGGGTTCAGTTGGAGGGATTGTTGGTGCAGACGATGGTTGCCGGAGGGGTCGAGGTGATCGCTGGCCTCAGCCGGGATCCCCAGTTCAGTCTGGTCATCATGTTGGGTGCAGGCGGTGTGCTGGTGGAACTACTGGATGACATTGTCCTGCGCCTGCCGCCGCTGACGTCACAACAGGCCGGGCAAATGATCCGGGAGATCCGAGTGTGGCACTTGCTGTCGGGATATCGGGGTCAGCCCGCTGCCGATATACCCGCCCTGGCGCAATTGATCGTAAACCTCTCCGACATGGCTATTCGGCAGGCCGACCGGCTTGTCAGTCTCGACCTGAACCCCGTGATCGTTCTGCCCCAGGGTGGTGGGGTGCAGGTGGTTGATGCGCGAATGCTTGTACGGGAATGATGCATGGCATGGAAGGAAGGCAGGCAATGGCTCCAGTTCAAACGTCGATCTCCCAGGTGTTTCCCGATCGCATTCTGATACGCGGCTATAGTCTGGCCGATCTGATTGGGGTCTATGGATTTGGCGACGTGGTCTATCTACTCCTTGTTGGCGAACTGCCGACGGGCCATGAAGGAGGATTGATTGATGCCATTTTGGTGGCCTGTGTTGAACATAATATCAACGCGCCGTCCACCCATACGGCTCGTGTTGTCGCCAATACAGGGACATCCCTGCAGTCGGCTGTTGCGGCGGGCATCAGCGCCATTGGCGAGCATCATGGCGGTGCCGGGGAGGCCTGTGCACGTATCCTGCAGGAAGCTCTCCTGACCGATCCGACCGCGGAGCTTGATGTGTTGGCAGGGCGAATCGTGGCGGACGCGCGACACGATGGTCGCCGTTTGCCCGGCTTCGGGCATCGATTCCACGATCCCGATCCGCGAGCCGAGAGGTTGTTGGGGCTGGCCGATCAGTGGTCACTTAGCGGCCGCCATGTCAGCCTGGCTCGGGCCATCGAAGGCGCGCTGCGCAGCGCCACCGGTCGTTCGTTGCCCATCAATGTGGATGGCGCGCTGGCCGCGCTGATCTCGGATCTCGGTATCGACTGGCGCCATGGCAAGTCGCTATTCCTTATCGGGCGCAGCGCCGGTTTGGTCGCTCATGCCTACGAGGAGACAGGTACTGGAAAGCCATTTCAGTTTGCGGAGAGGGTTGATGTGTCGTATATTGGTCCTGGCGAAAGATCGGTGCCAGCACATCCCGGGGATTAGAGCATTGGTGCTACCCTTTCCATCGCTTTCGACACACAATCCCGTGTCAGGGCGTCCCAAAGGTTATCTTGTGCCATTGCCCATTTTCCCCATTCGTGGTTGACCGGTTACATTGCATCATGCAAACTCCATCGTCAACACGCACCCACCATTCCCACGATCCTATTCGTGCATTCGTGGTCCCATTCGTGGACGGCCTGCGTCAGGAAGGTGACAGCGTGACACTTTTTTCCCACCCCCCGGCCTCGTGCGCTGTTCCTTCCGCTTCGCTCCGGAGTCCTACGGAAGCGAGAGCGATAGGCTTCCCAATCTGGGAGGGGGGGGAGCCCGAGAAGAAATGCCATCCGGCTCCCCTCCCCGAACCGGGGTGCCCTTCGCTGTTGCTCTGGGGGCTGCGCACGGGCTGGGGGAGGGGTCATGCCTGGACTCATGGCGGAGCTTCTTGGAAGCCCCAACCCTCTGTCACCGTCGGTTGACAGGCTGATCCGGGTGATGTAGACTGGAAATCCTAAACTTGAACCCCAAAAAGGAAGGTTGTCATGAACCACAAATCTATCACGTTGATTGTTTTTGCTCTCATCGCCATGCTCACCCTCGGCGCCTGTCAGTCGGAGCCGGATGCAGAGCCGGATATCACGGAATCCATTGACCTGATCGGAGACAACCCGCCGGTCAAGGTGTTGACCCAGCGTCCGGTGAACGAAGTGGTCGGGGAAAAAGATGTGCTGCTACCGGCCCTCTCTCCCGACGGTTCGGCCATCGCCTGGGTCAAGTCAACCGGCAAGCGTCAGAAAACCCGGGTCACCGAAGTCTGTATCTACACATTCGCCGACGCCAGAAACGCCTGTTCTCAGAAGCCCGACGCCTATTCGAGCTATCCTGCCCAACTGGTCTGGTCACCGGATAGCGCCCACATTGCCTTCTCTGAGAATCCCCTGCAACTGGGCGATGAAAGCGACATCTGGATGTTCAGCGTGGCAGATGGATCGTTTGTCAACCTGACCGACGATGGCCTGGAAGGCTTTTGGCGCGATCCGGAGGCTGGCAGCTATTTCCTGGACTATCTGCCCATGTGGAATCAGGAGGACGGCCTGATCTACTTCTGGCGCAGCCTGCCTGTTTCCTTCCAGGAGGTTACCCTGCAATTGATGCGAATCTCCCCTGAAGGGGGTGAGCCCGAGTTGGTAGCCGATGTGAGCGATGAACTCATGGGCCAGTTGATCTGGTGGGACTACGAGTTTTTCTACATGGACGGGCCGTGGGCCGTCTCGCCCGACGGTAGCAGGGCAGCTTTGCTGGTCGGGGCCATGGATACGCTGTCGGGCTCACCCTTGAACGGCCTGTGGACCATTGATCTGGCTGATCCATCGGGTGGACCACAACAGGTTCTCACGACCGATCAAATGCAGGTTGCTCTGCCGCCCTGGCAAGAGGTCCCCGCCAGGCCCATCGCTCTTTCCTGGTCCGCCGACAGTAGCCAGGTGGTGGTCCTCGCTCAAAGCCAGGACCTGAAGAACCAGATCAACCTGTTTTATGTTGTCGAGGTTCCCGATGGCACTGCTATACCAGTCTATGACTTCAGCGGGGTCACCACACGGGAGGGTATGTTTGCCACATCTCAACCAATGGAATTGCCGCCCCTCTATTATTCGGCCTGGACTGCAGGATTGTCGCCGGCCGGTGATAAGTTGCTGATGTACACTGACTTCGCGGCCGCATCGGGCATCCTGTCAGCTTCTCTGGCCGATGCTGGAGATCTGCCAGCTGTGGTCTATGCCAGCGACGACACCACCAGCTATGTGGTGACGCGTACCAGCCGCAGCAGTGACGGCAAAGTGATCCTGAACGGCAGTCTCTATACCGTTGAAGAATGATCGCTCCTTGCCGATTTCTGTGACCCTGGTTGAGGAATTGCCTTTCATATTAGGAAGGAGGAATCGACCCATGCCTACCCGACGACCAATGGATCATATTGGGAAGAATAAATTCAAAATCGAGATTAACGGTGTAACCGTCGCGGCCTTTACCGCCGTCGAGGGAATCGAAGCGCGTACCGCAGTGATTACCTATGTGGACGGCAACGACATGATTGTGCGAAAACGTCCTGGCCGAACGACCTATTCCAACATCATCTTCAAGCGGGGCTACGTCAACACCGATGAATTGTGGCAGTGGTACAAGGCAGTGATGGATGGGCAGGCCGAAAGAAGATCTGGTTCGATCATCGTATTGGATGAGGCTGGTGACGAGATCTTCCGGTACAACTTCTTTGAGGCCTGGCCTTGCCGCTGGAAGAGCCTGGAGCTCGATGCTGCGGCGCCCGGTGCCCTGATAGAGGAACTCGAGGTCGTGGTTGAGAAGATCGAGCGCGGCTAGGATTGAATTGGCATGAACATGATCCAGCTTGCTAAACAGCTTCGAGCGTCCCTGGAGCGGGTGTTTGGCTCAGCTGCTCTGGTTCGCCTTGGTCCACCCCAGGTTGACGAAATCCCGGATCGGCGGGCAGTGGTGTTCGTCATCCCGATTGGCTATCGGGACTTCGGCGGCGTTACGGCCGATGGGGCTCGAATAACCCGGCGTCCGGCTGCTCTGGATTCACCGGCCGAAGGTTTTGCCGAAGAGCGTCCTGGCCGGCTGGTAGTGGAGATACGCTGCCTTGCCGCGGATTACCAACAGATGCACAAGCTCTGTAGCGCCATAGGGGTTCAGGTACTGCGCGTACTGGAGTCGACCCGGACCGTAACCTTGTCACAAGCTCCCGACGATGCCGGTTACCTGCGCTTCGCCGATTTCCAGGCCAGTCTCTATGAGCAGGCTTTCAGCAGCGAACCGCTGGAACGACGTCAGCCCCATTCGGCGAGGCTGGTCTTTCACCTGGACGGGTTTCTGCACGTTCAGATGAAAGACCCTAACTTGACATACCACACTTGATGGGATTTCGTTATCGTTGTCTCCGGACAGAAAGTGGGCACTCCGCTCTGTTAGCCGCCGATCCACTTGACCAGGAAATGTTGGGCAATGGATGTGGCAGCAGGAAGGCACACGGACAGGAGCAGCGCCCGCATCATTCCGGTATTGTAGGGCCAGGTTCTTGCACCCTTTAATCGCTTTTCGTAGGCCGACCATAGATTCAACTCGGTGGCAGCGGCCTCGAAATCCCGATTTTGCGCGCCCTCCTCACCGGCCGGCAACGATCTGAACAGGCCGATGATCTTGCGGTCGACTGTTTTCAATTCCTCTTTTTTCGTCTTTGCCAGCACCCTGTGCGTATCACGCATGCCCAGGAAGAACACCAGCACCGCCACGACAGCGAGGACGGCGTAGACAGCCAGCGCGCGCAGATCGACACCGCCAGCCAGCGGGTTGCTGAAGAGGACGCTGATGATGCTACCCCCAACAAAGGCCAGTGCCATGACCAGGCTGTAGCGGGCAATCGGTTCAAAGGGACTCAGGTCGAAGATATCGATCTTCATCGGAAGTTGATGCAGTGTCGATTTTGGCGATGAACCCAAATATTGCCCCGCCGACGAAGGCCAGTAACTCCGCGCGGTCGTCTATTTCGGAGGCTTCCTGGACCACCTGGCTGAACTCTTCGTCGTCGACCAGGACAATTTGCTGAAAGGCATCTACAGCAGACGAGTTGTCTCCCTACGGAAGGCTGGCAAAGATGCCCGACAGCTTTGTTCTGCTGATCGGAGTTGACCATCAAAAGAGCACGATGTTTCACTACGTGGAAGAGATGGTCGGGGTCGAATACCATATGCAGCCGGGCTTTGCCCGGGCACGGATCATCGTCAACGGTGAGCAGACGTTCCGCCACGTCATGCTTCACCGGTACGGTACGCCACGCGATTTCAACCGAATGGAGCCGTTGTTTTTGGAGCAGGGGATCCAGCGAGACACCAGTATCGGCAACACAGCCGTTCGTCTCGTAAATGTTGCAGGCATGGTCCGAACAACGACCCGCGCCCTTTCCGCGGATACTGGTGTGCTCTGTGCGCGCTGATTAGCGCTGTGGTATCCCGGTATACGGGTCCAGGTCCCCATATCGATACCAGAGACCGTCCACGACCATCCCTGCTTTATCGATTAGAACCGCTGCATCGGGATAAATGTTGTCCCAGATCTCGCCGTAATCGTGGTGGAAATTCAGGCCACACCATTCCGGGTGGTCTTGGTTGGTGAACACCCGGCAGGATTGGCCTGGCTCGAGCACGAAATCCAGAGGGAAGTGGAATATCTGGCCGTCGTCATTGCCCCGCCGGTCGCTTTCCAGGCGCCAACCGGTCAGGTCGCGCGACGTGCCACCCAGATTCGATATCTCGACCCACTCATTCGGTTCGTTTTTCCCCTTGCTTCCGATCTTTCGGATCGCCGTGATACGAATCTCGTTTCTGGGCACCTGCTCAAAATCGGAGCTCGGTTGGGCAGCGCTGGCCTGGGTCTCTTCCTCCGGTGCAGCAACCGGCAGGTCCTCTGGCGGGTCTTCCAACGCATCGGCGGCGATCCACTCGCCACTTTCAAGTTGATACCATTGGCCATCCTCTGAGGTGGCCACCAGGTTCAACTCCTGGCCCTCGGCCACGCTGCCTGCGGTGTCACTATCCTGGCCGGGGCGGGCTCTCAGTTCGGCAGCGAAATTGGCAACCGCTGCGGCCAGGGCTTCAAGCCGCGGACGGACACCGTCAGCTTGTGTTTCCTCAGCCGGTTCTTCCTCCTCTGTTGTGGAAGGTTCGTCAGCAGTGGTCTCTTCCTCGGTTGCAGCAACCGGCAGGTCCTCTGGCGGGTCTTCCAATGCCTCGGCTGCGATCCACTCGCCACTTTGCGCCTGGAACCAGTTGCCATCCTCAGATCTGGCGACCAGAATCAGTTCCCTGCCCTTGGCCATGATGCCTGTCACGGCAGCATCCCAATCGGGATTCGCCTTTAATTCCGTTGCCAGGTTTGTCACAGCCGATGTCACCTGGCCGAGGGTTGGGCGGAAGTCGCCTGGTTCTTGCTCGCCCGCCTCGGTCAATTCCTCCGAAGAAGCAACGGGTAAATCGGCCGGCGGGTCTTCCAATGCATCGGCGGCGATCCATCCGCCACTTTCAAGTTGATACCATTGGCCATCCTCTGAGGTAGCCACCAGGTTCAACTCCTGGCCCTCGGCCACGCTGCCTGCGGTGTCACTATCCTGGCCAGGGCCTGCTCTCAGTTCGGCCGCGAAGTTGGCAACCGCTGCGGCCAGGGCTTCAAGCCGCGGACGGACACCGTCAGCTTGTGTTTCCTCAGCCGGTTCTTCGTCCTCTGTTGTGGAAGGTTCGTCAGCGGTGGTCTCTTCCTCCGGTAGAGCAACCGGCAGGTCAGCCGGCGGGTCTTCCAATGCATCGGCTGCGATCCATCCGCCACTTTCAAGTTGATACCATTGGCCATCCTCGGAGGTGGCCACCAGGTTCAACTCCTGGCCCTCGGCCACGCTGCCTGCGGTGTCACTATCCTGGCCAGGGCCTGCTCTCAGTTCGGCAGCGAAGTTGGCAACCGCTGCGGCCAGGGCTTCAAGCCGCGGACGGACACCGTCAGCTTGTGTTTCCTCAGCCGGTTCTTCGTCCTCTGTTGTGGAAGGTTCGTCAGCAGTGGTCTCTTCCTCGGTTGCAGCAACCGGCAGGTCGGCCGGCGGGTCTTCCAATGCATCGGCTGCGATCCATCCGCCACTTTCAAGTTGATACCATTGGCCATCCTCGGAGGTGGCCACCAGGTTCAACTCCTGGCCCTCGGCCACGCTGCCTGTGGTGTCGCTATCCTGGCCAGGGCCGGCTCTCAGTTCGGCAGCGAAGTTGGCGATAGCTGGCGCCGTTGCTGCGCTGGGTTCGACGGAATCGTCGGGCTGCGCCTCGACCGCCGTTTCATCCACCTGAGGTGCAGTTGGTTCATCTGAATCGGCCTCAGCAACAGCTTCCTCTACCGGCAGTTCAGCCGGTGGCTCGGCCACTGCGTCGGCAGCGATCCATTCGCCGGTGTGCAGCTTGTGCCATTGGCCATCCTCTGAGGTAGCCACCAGGTTCAACTTCTGGCCCTCGGTCACGCTGCCAACAGGATGAGAGTCCTGTCCCGGACCGGAGTGTAATTCGCTTTGCGAAGCAACGATAGAAACCACTACAGCCTCATCGGGCGATAGTGAGTCGGTCTGTTCCAGAGAATCCAGGCCTGATGCCAACTCGGCGATCAGCGGGGGCGGTTCTGAAGAAGAGAGCAGCGCAATCGGGAGGATGACGGCAGCGATGATGATGAGCAAAGATATGAACGCGAATGCAACCCTGTCGAGGGTCCTCGCCTCGCGAAATATCTCGATGAACCAGTCTGGAAGGTATTGTTCCATAGGAAGCAGCCTCTCGTGCTAAACGAATCTCAAGGAGTCTCTTTCCATGATACCATCAGATCGTCGACCGCGCAATGCCAGATCGAAGGAGATAGTGTATCGAATTCGATGGGAATCAGTGGTCAGAGGTTGTAAGGCAGGGATTATCTGCTCGCGCGGGTAGTAAGCGGCTGGATTCCCGCAGTCATCCTCGCGGACGCGGGAACCGCGGGAATGACGGTTACGAGGCGACGTCACTCCCGAAAACGCTAGCAAGCGTGCCGGCCTGGCACGCCACGGCAGCAGCCGATGCGAGAGCTAGCAGGCGTACCGTGACGCTAGCAAGCGGTGCGAGAGCTAGGTAAGGCCACCGAGAGGTGTGAGGTAGTTCGATACGCAACTTCGAAGGAAGATACAACTTGAGGTGCCGGACGCGCCGGGAGCAGGCTGCCGGGAAGCTTGCATCGCTGGCGGCTCCCTCATTCCGGCCGCCCGGCACCTGGTTTCCCTAATCCTGGGTAAGATCCAGCTCGGCGAAGCAGACGATGGAATCGTCTTCATAGGTCACCAGGATGGAGTCCAGATCGCCCATCTTGTTGATGAGATTCTTTCCATTGACGTCCGGGAGAGCGGAAAGCAGATCCAGTACCGCGGCGACGGGTACCCCAACGGAAGATGGCACGCTCGACGGCATTCTGATCGCGGAAAGTCCACCTGTCTTCACGGTGTCGCTGTACACATCGCTTCTACCCGGTTCCAGCAGCAGCGTGAGCCTGGCTTCTGTTAGCTCAACGTCTTTGGAAAAGTTTTCGATATTCGGATCTTGGAGGAAGTCAAAGGTCCACGATGTAATTTCGTTGATGCCATCACCCACCGACTGCGCCTCGGATTTTCTCGTGATCTCGAAATCCCCATTCGGAACTGAGTCTTGGTTTTTTGCTTCAAGGCGCAGCGTTCCACAGGCGGTTCAAACTCAATAATCATCACCTCCTCAAGCGAACCCGACCGCTGGACTTCCAGGCCTATCCTGGACAAACGATTGTCGACTCTGCTTACTATAGCATAGTGGGTCTACAAAATGTCCACACGCGAAAAACCGCTCATCGAGCCATTGACCCCCGTTGGGCGCGGTGGTATACTCAGCTATGCCCGCGAGCGTTCTGACCAGGAACCCGGCTTTTCGATGCAATCGGAGGATATCCCATGTTTGTACGTGACCGCATGAACGCGAATCCAGTAACGGTGACCCGCGATCTCCCCTTTCAGGAAGCCCTGCAACTCATGCGCGAGAACAAGGTTCGACGACTTCCAGTGGTGGATAAGAAGGGAAGACTCGTCGGAATCGTGTCTGAGCGCGATCTGTTGTATGCCTCCCCGTCCCCCGCATCTTCTCTGAGTGTTTGGGAACTGCAATATCTGTTATCGAAGATCGATGTTGGAGAACTCATGACCAAAAACGTCGTTTCGGTCTCCCCGAACACACCTATCGAAGACGCGGCGCGCTTGATGGTCGACAACAGGATCGGTGGCCTGCCCGTGATCGACGACAGCCGGCAGGTGGTCGGTGTGATCACCGAGACCGATATCTTCAAGACCTTCGTGGAAATGTTCGGCGGCGGCGAGTCTGGTGTGCGCCTGGCCCTCAAAGTGCCGGAAAGGAAGGGCGTATTGGCAGCATTGTCGCAGGCCATACTCGATCTGGGTGGAAATATCGTCTCTGTTGGGTCCTTCGGCTACCAGACGCCCGGGGAACGGGAACTTGTGGTCAAAGTTCAGGGAGTGAGCCAGGCCGAGCTGGTGGATACACTCGAATCGCTTGGCGATCATGTAGTGGATGCCAGGGAAGTCTGATTTCCCCAGTCGCTCGATCTCCTAGCTAGCTCACGCACCGTCTAGCTCTCGCACCGCCTGCTACCTCACGGTACGCCTGCTGGCGTGGCGTGCTGACGTGGCAATCTCAGAGTCTCTCCAAAAAACCATCTTCTCAGCCGTGTATGAGACTGCCGCGTCGATCTCGCTCGCTAAAGTGATTCCTGAAAGAGACCAGGAGTTTGCCAGCATCATCACCGCTCGTGTGGCCACCTTCAGACCCCTGGTTTCAAAGTGGTATCACTTTAGTACCGTCGGGCGTAAACGACCATTGCCCAATTATCGCCACCTTGACCAGCTTCGCTTCTATTGGGCGTGATTCCTGGCGGGCGGATGGGCACGCAACCGGGGTTCTTGACGGTGAGCCATTTCAGCCGTCCCGGGCTTTGCTGCGTCGAATTTTCGCATGGTATCTCCGTAGCGCTTCGACAGCGGTGCTGCAGTGATTCCATGGGCGAAAACGCTGAGAAAAACGGTCAACAGGGCTGCACTGAAAATGAGATCTGATCCAGCGACCACTTTAGATTCAAGCACGGTGAAAACGTAGATTATGGATGCCGTACCGCGCGGGCCAAACCAACCCAGGAACAATGTCGTTGCTGGTCGTACTGTGGTGCCTCGCAGACTGATGGCCACCGGTACCATGCGAATCAACGTCAGACTGATTATGGCATAGATGACCACAGCACCATCGACTTGATCCAGTGCCTGGGGCAACAACACCGCGCCGAACAGGACAAAGGTCAACAGGATCAAGACCTGTACCTCGACCTCGACGAACTCGACAATGTCCTCAGCCGCATCGTCTCGTATTTTCAGGTTACCAGCCGTGATTCCCAGACAAAATGCCGCGATGAATCCGCTGCCTCCAATGAGTTCAGCCAGTGCATAAGCCAGTAGAATGACTGCCACGCTTGCCGCTTTGCGAAACGCACGCGACATCCACTTGCTTCTATTACCCCACGCGATGAAATGGAATCCCAGGTAACCGACAACGACGCCGGCGATAAGACCGAGAACCATCTGTCTGACTGCAAACATTATCCAGTCAAGTGGTCCTGAAAAGGTATTACTGGCCACCGCCAACGCGATCGCAAGGAACAGAAAGGGCATGGCGATGCCATCGTTCAGGCCGCTTTCGATGTTCAGTGCCTGGCGGATTCTCACCGGGACCTTCGGATTGCTCACGACGGCCAGGCCCAAACTTGCGTCGGTCGGAGCCAGGGAAATGGCCAGAATCGCTGCGGTCCAGATATTCAGTCTTGGGAACATGACAAGCGCCACCACGGTCCCCAGCAACATTGTCAGGGGTAATCCGATGCCCAGCAAGCGGGCTGGAAGCTCATGCTCCCGCAAGAGCCGCTTTGCACTGATACGGGAGGCGTCGGAGGCCAGCACGATTACCAGCGTGAGTTCAGCAACAAGATGGATCAACTCACTGTCGCTGGCAGGCGTCACCAATCCCAGGCCTTTGCTGCCGATCAGCAAGCCCAGTGTGACATACACCATCGGCAGGGTGATGATTGTACCCTGAATCCGTCGGGAGATGGCCGCGGAAACAAGAAGGGAAAGCAGGATCGCCGCAAAACCGATCGTGTCCATGTGCTGGTCCTTACGAGATCAACTTCACCCTGGAAGAATTTGCTCAAGCGGAGAGAATTGGGCGGGAAGAGTTTGGTGCGCAGCTATATGGGACGTTTTCAGCGAATTCACAACTATCGATTGACCATATCCCATTTGAGCAGGTGCCGCCAGCGGAACATCTCGACGTATTCACACGTCGAGACACTTCGCTGGCGATAGTTGGTGGTGTGAATCCTTCGTCAAACCCGATCAATGTGACATATGACAATGGACCACTGACAATTGCCAATCAGCTAGTCCTTGGGCTTTTCCAGTGTATCGCGCAGCTGGTCCTCAGTCTCTTGATCAAGGGTTGTCTGGTAGATATGCCCTTCGTAGTTGCGAAGCACACCCAGCGCATAGTTGGGGTCGGCGTCCCGTACGATAATGAACAGGGCCGAAGTGCCCGGAGTAAGCTGATCGCTTACCTCCTTGACGAAACTCTTGCTGATGCCCTTATCCAGAGACGCGCCGATCAACCCGCCGCCGAGGACACCGAGCACGATGCCGCCGATGGGGAAGAAGATGCCTGCCAGGAGCAAGCCCAGAAGACCGCCGCCGACGGCTCCGATTTTTACGCCACGGTCCATCTGGTTTTTGACATGGACCTTACCTTCTTCGTCCTTGACGACGACTGCAGAGTCGTCAAGACTCATGCGGCCGGCATGTTCCCCTTTGCGAATGGACTCGCGAACCTGTGCAGCCTCATCCGCGTCGTCGAAAGTCATTACAATCAAGTCTGACATGGTTACCCTCCTGGGCGGTTATTTCCAGGGATGGCCCCTGGGCTAAAAAAACTATTGCCGTGTATCGTAGACAAAGGTGACGACTTGCTTGTTTTCGCCATCTCGGAATTCCAGACGAGCGCCCTGCAAATCGAAGGTGGCGGCGAGTTCCAGCGCAGCAAGGTAGTCGCTTTCCTGGTCCATGACTCCGCTTGGGTCCGAGCACGCCTTTTTTGTCGTCGCGGCCGGCGCAACCTTGATGGTTTCACCTTCAACCCGGTAAGTGCCTGTGTAGTCGTTGCAACCACCAAATCCGGTCAGGGAGTCATCGGTGCCAAAAGCGGCCGTGATGACCGAGCCTTCGATCACAGTTACCATGCCACCCTTGCTGTTGAGGTAGCCGGTCGCTCGCCATGCCGTGTCGGATACAGTGGTGGGCGCGGCGACCAGGGTTGCCAGCTCATTGCTAGCTTCATCACGCAGGATCAGGACCCCGTCCACGATTTCGTAGACGGCTGCCGTTTCCAGGGCAGACACAAAAGCCAACTCTTGCTGGGTCAATGCTGCCGGGCAGAAGATCGCATTGATGGTCGGAGGAGCGATATTGATCGTATCGCCGGTGGCGGAATAGGTTGTGGAATAGGTGTTGCAGGTGGCGACACCCTGCACGATGTTGTCGCCGAAGTTTGCCGTGGCAGGAGCGATTGGCAGGGCGTCTTGCCCTTCGATGGTGTGCAGGATCCAGCTGGTAGCAGCCAGCGGTGATGCAGAGTCTGCTGCCGCATCATTATCATCATCACCCGCCGCTGGTTCCGTTGCGGGTGCCGCACACGACAGGATCACGGTCAGAAATAACGTGCCCACAATAAGCAGACTCAGCGTGCGGGAAATGGATCGAAAGGCATTCATGGTTTCCAGGTTCTCCTGCCGGCATGGCATGTCATCATATCTGCGGTAAGTATACCACTCAGGCCGTCAAAGGAAAAGAAGCGGGCTAAATGTCAATTGTCAATTGTCAGTGGTCAATGGTCAATTGTGGCCCCTCGCCGATGCGAATGCCCACCTTCCGGCGAGGCATCCCTTTGGGAACGGGGGCAGTTCAGCCGGTGCATCGGCTAACTTGTCTACTGTCCTGAAAATTGCTACTCGCTTTACCTCACGGATCGGCTAGCTAGCTCACGCACCGTCTGCTGACGTCACGCACCGCTTGCTGCCTCTCGGCACGCCTGCTGGCGTAGCGTGCTGCCGTGGCCGGTCTTTGCGAAGCACCCCGCAGCGCCAGCGAAGTGGGCCAGACTGTGCCAGCCTTCATTTTCATCGTTGCTGGTGCTCCAACGATCATGCTGACTTGTCTACTTGTTTCCTTGTCTACTTGTTTCCTTGTCTACTTGTCTACTTGTTTCCTTGTCTACTTGTCTACCTGTTTCCTTGTCTACTTGTCTACTGGTGTCCTCGTGTCCTCGTGTCCTTGTTTCCTTGTCTACTTGTTTCCTTGTCTACTTGTTTCCTTGTCTACTTGTTTCCTTGTCTACTTGTCTACCTGTTTCCTCATCTACTTCCCCACTTCCCCTCTCCAGACCATAATGCCTGATCACGCTGCGCACCCGCTCCAGCGCCAGCTGCGGGTCCGCCATGCGTGATGAAAAGCGTTTCTGCAGCCTGCGTGAAATTTCCTCAACGGCTGTCTCGCCATCCATTTGCTGCAGAATGAAGAGATCAATCGTAGCGTTTTCGTTCAACGCGGGGCTCAGGTTCTTCAAGCCCGGCTTCTTTACGACGATTTGTCCGTTCAGGGTCGTGTGTTGGTCGCTTGACAGGACTCTTTTTTCCCCGTTGCTTCGTCTGATCCGATTGACCTGCCAGTGCCAGTGGGCCGAGTTGGCACTGGTGTGAATCGCCAGTTCCAACTGGTCGCCAGCGGAAACTTTGCACGGTTCCTCCAGCGGCAGAAAAGCGTGGCCCCAACTGGGCGCTCTGTCCGGCGGTCGATTGGAGAGTATCAGACCTGGGACCAACTCGGCGCTGAACCAGCATCCCAACCCATGCACCCAACCATCCCGGTTTACCGAAGCAATGCTCGCACCGCCCGCCCTGTCACCATCTCTCGTGCTATCGTTCAACACGACATGGTCCAGGGTAACCGGTTTGCTTAGAAACGATGCGGGAGGCAGGTAGGTGAAGACCATCTGATTGGCGGCCAAGCGCCGGGCGGGTCCGAAATCGTAGCCATAAAGATCGTCCGACCAGTCGGCCACCGAGTCATAGGCAGCCTTGCTTTGCATGGGTACGGCGATCAGGTCGACGGCGTAGGGAATGATTTTTCCGTCGGGCGAGAGCAAACGCTTTCTGGCGTCATTCACCCAACCGATGATGCCTTCGTCGAAGCCGGCGTTGCCGATGGTTTCCGTAATCAGGACGTCTGCCGCTTCTGGTAGCTCGATGTGAGTGGACCAATCGTTGAGAAAGGTCACGAGATCCTGGCAGCCGTTGTGCCGGCAGAGCGCACGTGCCAGTTCGATGACCGACCCTTGCTCTACCGCATAGACATGACGGGCGCCCGCCAGGCAGGCGAAGTAGGCCAGTATGCCGGTACCACTGCCGATATCCAGCACCACGTCACCTGGCTTTACGACCTCAAGTATCGCCCGATAGTAGGCATCCATGCGTTCCCTGTCGTCGAGCATGGAACGATGGAATTCAAGGGTGTCGACAGAACTCAAGTCGTACATTTTGGATCACAGTTCGCCGGTCACCGACGTGTTTTCATCTACGCGCTCCGGCTCGGCCAGAAACGCGTCGACACCATCCTGTATTGTTATGTAGAAGTGTTGTGGTTCGACCGCTTCCTCGATACCGGCCCGGCGCATGATGTCCATGACATGGGTCTTGACGTGCGCGAAACGTAGATCCACACCCACACGCTCGAACTCTTCTTCCAATTCCTTGATCGTAATCACCGCCGTGGCGTCGATGTCGTTGATCGACTCGGCGTCCACCAATATCACCCTGGGCGAGGGCTCGGTCACTTCCACCCCCATGCGCAACTCGTCGGCGAACTCAGGGGCGTTGGCAAAGAACAATGAACCGTCGAAACGGGCAATCAACAGGCCCGGATAGGTTTCTCCCTCGGGGAAGTTCTCCAGGGCGCGGTAAGCGACTTCGCCAGGCACCTTGCCAAGAACGGACGTGGTCCTTTTCTTGGATCCAATAAGCAGGCCGAGCAAACCCAGGAAGACGGCCAGAAGAAGGCCCTGGAGAATACCCAGGGCAAGCACGCCCAACGTGGCCACCAGGGCCGTCCAGAAGTCTAAAGGGGTGACCTTGCGGTACTTCCAGACCGGCCTATAACTGATCAGGTGCAAGACCGCGTGGATGACGATAGCAGCCAATGTAGCCTCGGGCAGGTAGTAAAACAGGGGCGTCAGAAAGGCAGCGGTGATCAGCACGGCGATGCCTGCGATGATCGACACCATCTGGGTCGTGGCACCCGCATCTACCGATGCAGCCGTCTTGGAGAGGCTGCCGTCCACCACAAAGCCGCCGCTGAAGCCGGAACCGGCGTTCGATGCGCCGAGAGCAATCAATTCTTGATCCGCTTGAACCTTGTAGTTGAACCTGGTTGCATAGGTGCGGGCTACCGCGATTGACTCGGAAAAGGCCACCAGGGCGATGGCCGCTGCTCCTGGCAGCAGGGCAAGAATCTCGTTCAGCGGGATTGCCCCGGGCAGGCCAAATGGTGGCAGGCCGGCCGGGATCTCGCCCACGATATGAATGCCGTAGGATTCCAGGTCCAGCAGCCCGGAGGCCAGGATGGCCAGCACCATGACCGTCAGGGCCGCGGGGATCTTGGGCGTGTAGCGGTGCATGAGGAATAGGGCCGCCAGGCTGATCATCCCCACGATAAAGGTCGGCCCGTGCGTTTGACCGAGATTGCCGATGAAGGCCAGCAGTTCCGGAACAAAGTTCGGATGCTCCGGTATGAAGCCCAGCAGCTTATCCAACTGGCCCACGGCTACGGTGATGGCAACGCCTACTATGAAGCCGTCCAACACCGGGCGGGAGAGGAAGTCGGCCAGCACGCCCAGCCGCAACAGACCGCCGATCACCAGCAGAATGCCGGTCAGGATGGCCAGGGCAACAGTGAGGCTGATGAACTCAGGGCTGCCCACCGCGGCGAAACCGACTACGACGCTCAGGGAGAGTGCTGCCACGGTGGAACTGGGTCCAACGTTCAGGTGTCTCGATGTGCCGAAGATGGCGTAGCCGAGCAGGGCCAGCGGGGCGGCATAGAGTCCGGTTTCGGGCGGCATGCCGGCGATGCCGGCGTAGGCCATGGCTTCAGGCACCAGCAGTGCCCACACTGTCAGGGCGGCGATGACGTCCACTCTCAAATAAGATGCCTGATACTTGGGCAGCCATTGGAGAATGGGAAAAAACGATTTCAGGCTGCGCCTGGACTTCTGGCGCGTGAGGGTGGTTGCGCTCACAATATCTCCTTGTCATACTCATCTGGCAACTGGAGTTACGCAGGTAACAATATGCTCAGAAGACAGCAGACGACGGACGGCAGACCGCTAACTATTGGTTGTTACCGGCGGTCCGCGGTCTGCCGTCATCGGTCAGAAGCCAGCAGGTGTTCAATTATAGCATGAAACGATTCAATCCTGAAATGCTTGTTCCGATTTTGACCGCTCCCCCAGCCCGTGCGCGGCTCCTTCCGCTTCGCTCCGGAGTCCTGCGGAAACGACAGCGAAGGGCTCCCCGAACCGGGGAGGGAAGTTGGTATGACGCTACTTCGCAGGCATCTCCCCCTCCCAGTTTGGGAGGGGGCCGGGGGGTGGGTTATCCGACCTTGCCCCTTATTGGCGCCTCAAACGCGGCATTTCTGTGATACGTGGCACATACGCGCACGGTTTGACGAACTGCCATGTTGCGGTTATAATCGAGACCGATCGTGTAGGTTTCAGGAGCGGTGTGATTTTTTGAGTAGGTACCCCGACCTATAGCGCCATCAACGAACCCAACGCTTGCTCTGCGTCACGACCTGAAACCACAGGCCAGAGATCGTCGAACGCTGCTATTTTGACCCATAGGCCACGCCAGAAGCGCTCTGGATTCGCCCTTCACCTCAGGAATTCCGCCTCTGCCGGCTTATCCGCGTTCGCTTTCACAGTCGTAGCCTTTACAGGCTATCTTCGCACATGTCGAAAAGGAGGTGGTGTTCTCCCGAAAAGCCTGGCCCCCTGTCGATAAGCATCGGATTTTGATGCCCATCGAACAGCTCAACGGCGACGTTGAGTTGCTTTCCGTTTTTTTCCACTCACTTTCCAAACCTGCACCTACGAAGGAGTAGAAGTCATGCGAACCTGGAAACCCCGGATTTACCTTCTGATTGCCGCCATGATGATCTTTGGCCTGGTAATCACATCTTGTGCCGTTCCTGCAGCCCCTGCAGTCCCTGCAGCCCCTGCAGAGGAAGCCGCCCCTGCAGAGGAAGTCGCTGAGCCTGAGGTCAGCGAGCGCGCCAGGACCCTCATCATGGACATCGACGGTGGCCGCGCTGCCGATCCTGAACTTTGGAATGCTTTTACGCCTGGCGCCCGCCTCGACGCAGGTTACCACCAGACGATTCTGGAGCCCCTGTTCATCCTCAACTACCAGACAGGTGAGATCGAGCCCTGGCTGGGCACTGAATTCACCTCCAACGACACCTTTGACGTGTGGACGTTGAAGATCCGGGAAGGCGTCAAGTGGAGTGACGGTGAGGACTTCAACGCCGACGACGTCGTATTCACCATCAACATGATGTTGGACAACATCGAACTGCAGCGAGCAGCCGCTATGGCGGACTGGGTGACCAGCGTCGAGAAGATCGATGATCTTACCGTCCAGTTCAACCTGAGCAGAGCCAACCCCCGCTTCCAGTTGGACAACTTCTCGGTGCGTATCTGGGGCGGCCCCAACATCGTGCCCGAGCACATCTGGAAGGATGTCGATCCCCTGACCTTCAAATTCTACGACCCGGACAAGGGTTGGCCGGTCGGCACTGGCCCCTACACTCTGGGCAGTGTGGGCCCGACCGAGTTCGTCTACGAGCGCGACGACAACTGGTGGGGCGCCGAAACAGGCTGGAAGGAACTGCCCGCGCCCGAAACCGTCGTCTGGACCTGGGCCGGCCCCGAGGAGACCCGCGCCGCTCTGATGGCGGAAGCCGAACTGGACAGCCTGATGGACATCACCCTGGGCGCCCTGCTGGCGCTGCAGGAGGCCAACCCCAACGTCATCACCTGGTTCGACGAAATGCCCATGGCCTGGGTACCCGATCCCTGCTCCCGCACCTTCTACATGAACCACACCGTGGAGCCCTGGGACGATCCAGAGATGCGCTGGGCGATCAACTATGCCATCGACCGCGACCAGATCGTAGAAATCTCCTACGAGGGCACTACCCTCAAGTCGCGTCACTTCTTCCCAGCCTATCCACCCCTGGATGCCTTGGTAGATAAAGCCATCGCTGCCGGCGCCTGGGATCTGGACCAGCTTTGGGACTACAACCCTGAGAAGGCCAAGGAGATCATCGAATCCAAGGGCTACGTGATGAACGAGAGCAGTGGCTACTATGAGAAGGACGGCGAGGAGCTTGGTCTGGACATCTCCACCCACGAGGCCTTCATCGAGAAGCAGCGCATTGCCCAGGTGCTGGTCGAGCAGTTCCAGGCCATCGGCATCAACGCCGTCCAGCGCAACGAGGCCGGCGGCACCTGGACGGACAACCGGCAATTAGGCACCTTTGACGTACAGATGAACTGGCATATGTGTGCGTCGGTCAACGAGCCCTGGGCATCCAGCGATACGGTCAACGTCAAATGGCTGAAGCCTGTGGGCGAACGCTCGGAACGGAATGAAGTACGCTGGTCTGGCGAAAAGGCTGAGGCTTACGGCGCCATCATCGACGAGATGGGTGTTTTGCCGCTGGGCGACCCCAAGATCGAGGAGCTCTTCGTCGAGGCTTCCAGGATTTTCTTCGAGGAACTGCCGGTGATTCCCATCACCCAGGCCAAGAAGATCATCCCCTTCGATACCACCTACTGGAGCGGATGGCCCACCTTCGAGAACGACTACATCCATCCGCCTACCTGGTGGCAGCATACCCACGTCATCATCCACAACCTGGAGCCCACCGGCGCCCAGTAAACGTGGAGACGCGTGAGTAAGATCGTTTGAGTGGTGTCATGGGCGTTGGCGTTTTTTCCACGTCGCGCCCATGATGCTGCCGCTGACTGAGGACCACCGACCGCCGACCGAAGACCGCCGCCTTCTGGAAGCGGTCTTCTGGAAGCCGTCCGCCGTCTGTCGTCTGCGGTCTTCTGGAAGCCGTCCGCCGTCTGCCGTCCGCGGTCTTCTGGAAGCCGTCCGCCGTCTGCCGTCTGCGGTCTTCTGGAAGCCGTCTGCCGTCTGTCGTCTGCGGTCTTCTGGAAGCCGTCCGCCGTCTGCCGTCTGCGGTCTTCTGGAAGCCGTCTGCTGTCTGTCGTCTGCGGTCTTCTGGAAGCCGTCCGCCGTCTGCCGTCCGCAGTCTTCTGGAAGCCGTCTGCTGTCTGTCGTCTGCGGTCTTCTGGAAGCCGTCCGCCGACCGAAGACCGCGGTCTTCTGGAAGCGGTCTGCCGTCTGTCGTCTGCGGTCTTCTGGAAGCCGTCTTCTGACCACCGAATCACAAGAGGACAACCCTATGGGTGGCATGTCGTTACCGTATATTCTAAAGCGCCTCGGTATGTGGTTCATTACCATCTGGCTGGGCGCCACCATCATCTTTTTTGTGCCCCGGCTGGCGCCCGGCGATCCGGTGGCAGCCATGGTCAGCCGTCTGAGCGCCCAGGCTGGTTTTGTGGAAGGTTCGGCCCAGATGATCGAGGCCTGGCGTGTGCGTTTTGGCCTGGATGAGCCGCTACTCATCCAGTACTTCAACTATCTGAAAAATCTGGCCACCTTTGACATGGGATACTCCCTGGCCTCCTTTCCCAGCCGCGTCAATGACATGGTGGCCGATGCCCTGCCCTGGACTATCGGTCTGCTCACCATCGCCACCTTGATTTCCTTTGTCCTCGGCAACATCATCGGTGCCCTCATGGCCTGGCGCAGAACGCCCAGTGCGGTTCGTTCGTTGCTACCCGTGAGCCTGACATTTACTTCCATTCCTTTCTTTATGTTTGGTATTCTTCTGATCTACATATTTGCCTTTGGCCTGGGCTGGTTCCCCCCCTCCGGGGGCTATGGGCGGGGGGTTGAGGTCGGCTTTAACTGGGAGTTTATCAAGAGCGTCATCTATCACGGGACCTTGCCAGTTATTGCCATCGTGGTCACCTCCATGGGCTTCTGGGCCCTGGGCATGAGAGGCATGATGATCACCAACGATGGCGAGGACTACATGATCCTGGCCGAGGCCAAGGGGTTGAAACCGCGGCGGGTCTTCTGGCGCTACGGCATGAGAAACTCGATCCTGCCCCAGATCACCGCTCTGGCCCTCAGTCTGGGCCTGATCGCCGGCGGCTCCACCCTGGTGGAGTACATTTTTGCCTATCCGGGCGTGGGCTACCTGCTCTATCTGGGCATCGTCAACAACGACTATAGCCTGATCCAGGGCATTGTCTTTATCATGATCGTGGGCACGGCCACTGCTGTGCTGATCCTGGACCTGTTGCTGCCCATGGTCGATCCTCGCATTACCTACCAGAGAGGCTAACGATTCATGACAGTTGCCACCGCCGAAACAACCGCCACGTCGACAGCCAGGGGCATGAAACGCTGGGATTCCCCCTGGGTGAATTCGAAATTCCTCATTGGCCTGGGGATGGTATTTTTTATGTTTTCGATGGTGCTGTGGGGACCCATTGTCTGGGATACGACCCTGGCACGCGTCGCCAGCTCGCCCCTCAACCTGCCACCGCCCTGGGCGCCGGGCTACCGGGTAGAGGAGGAGCAGGCCACTGTCGACACCGCGGAAACCGAGGAGAAGATTGAAGGGGCCCTTACCGGGGTCAACCCCTTTGAACAGCAGGAGTCGCCAGGTGAGAAAAAATCGCTGAAGGGCAGTCGTTTTGGCACCCCGTCCTGGGACCACCCCCTGGGAACCGAGAGCAGCGGCCGAGATATGCTTGCCGTCCTGCTGGTGGGCGCGCCCCGCTCGCTGATGATCGGCCTCATCGCCGCCGGCATCGGTATGCTGGTCGGCATCATCCTGGGCTTCACCGCCGGCTTCGTGGGCGGCTGGGTAGACACGGTGATCCGCACGGTGGCCGACGCTTTTGTCACCATCCCTGCCCTGGCAGTGCTGATCGTCATCTCCGCCTTCGTCGCCCTCAACAATATCATCTTCATGGCCCTGCTGCTGGCTCTCTTTTCCTGGCCCCAGCCTACCCGCTTGATTCGTTCTCAAGTCCTCTCCATGCGAGAGCGGGGTTATGTGCAGATGGCGCAGTTGTCAGGCGTGGGCCTGTTTTC
The DNA here is from genome assembly GCA_034717495.1 of Chloroflexota bacterium. Lineage (NCBI taxonomy): Bacteria > Bacillati > Chloroflexota > Chloroflexota bacterium. The sequence continues at coordinate 65,261 of JAYELL010000001.1, forward strand.
CATCATGTTCTTCGAGATGATGCCCAATCTGCTTCCCTACCTGGCGGCCAGCTTCACCGGCAACGTCTCCGCCGCCATCCTGGCGGCTACCGGTCTGGAAGTCCTTGGTTTGGGCCCCACCCGCATTCCGACCCTGGGCATTACCATCTTTTATGCCATCCGCGCGGCGGCCATCCTGCGCGGCATGTGGTGGTGGTGGGGGGTGCCCATCGTGGCCCTGATCGTCATCTTCTCCGGCCTCTTCCTCATGACTGTCGGCCTGGATGAGATCGCCAATCCCCGCTTGAGAGGAGTGCAAACCCAATGACCGTCGACTGGCAGACGGGAGAGCTTCAAGAGACCACCAACGGTACAGACAGCTCCAACGTGATTCTCGATATCAAGGATCTCCGTGTCCATTACGCAACGCCCACCGGGGATGTGATCGCGGTCAACGGGATCAGTTTTAAGATCTACGAGCGGGAAACGATCGCTTTGGTGGGCGAGTCGGGCTGCGGAAAGACGACCACCGCCATGGGCATTCTGCGATTGGTGCAACCTCCTGGCCGTATCGTAGGTGGCCAGGTGATCCTGGAGGGCACCGACCTGGTCCCGCTCGACGACAAGCAGTTGCGCGATATCCGCTGGCACAAGGTTTCCCTGATCCCCCAGGGGGCCATGAACTCGCTGAATCCCATCATGCGTGTCAGGGATCAGATCGGCGACGCCATCGAGACGCATGAAGGCAGGCAGCCGAAACAGGCCTTGAAGGAACGAATCCTGGAACTGTTGAATTTGGTCGGCCTGCCCGGACGGGTCTACGACATGTATCCCCACGAGCTGAGTGGCGGCATGAAACAGCGGGTTTGCATTGCCATGGCCATCGCCCTGAACCCGACCCTGGTGATCGCCGATGAGTTCACCAGCGCTCTCGACGTGGTGGTGCAGCGGGTTGTGGCCCAGACCATGATGGACGTCAAGGAACAGATGGGGGTTTCCATGATCCTGATCGGCCACGACATGGGGCTCGTTGCCCAGCTGGTGGATCGTGTGGTCGTCATGTATGCCGGCAATATCGTGGAAATCGCGCCGGTCCAGGCAACTTTTGCCGAACCGCTGCATCCCTATACCCAATTGCTGATCGAGTCCATTCCCTCCATCAAGGAGCGCAAACCCCTCAAGGTGACCGAGGGATTGACCCATGATCTGCGCGATCCACCGCCTGGATGCATTTTCCAGTTTCGTTGCCCCTTCGTCATGGATATCTGCCGCGAGGACGCGCCTCTTCTACAGGAACTGAAGCCGCGGCACGAGGTCGCCTGCCACCTGTACGAAGAGACGGCAACAGGTTTTATCAATATCGCCACCCGGAGCAGTTTTGATGTCCCAACCCCTTCTGGAAATTCGTAAAGCCACCAAAATCTACGGTGGCGGCTTTCTTCAGTCCGGTCCCCAGACCATTGCTCTTCAGGACTTCGACCTGACCATCGAGGAACGGCCGGCCTCCATTACCACTATTGCCGGCGAGAGCGGCAGTGGCAAAACCACCCTGGCCAATCTTGTCCTGGGTTTCATCGAGCTGACCTCCGGACAGATTCACTACAAGGGCCGGGACATTGCCGACATGAACAAGGCCCAGAGGATGGCCTACCGGCGCGAGGTCCAGGCGGTCTTCCAGGATCCCTACGCAGTCTATAATCCCTTTTATCGGGTCAAACATATTTTTGACATCGTGATCAAGAACTTCAAGCTGGCCCGCAACAAACAGGAGGCCAAGGACATCATCGAGGATGCGTTGAATGTGGTAGGCATGCTCGGTGAAGAGGTGCTGGAGAAATATCCCCACCAGCTGAGCGGCGGGCAGCGCCAGCGCATGATGGTGGCACGGGCCTACATGTTGCAGCCAAGCCTGATCGTGGCCGACGAGCCCGTTTCCATGGTGGATGCTTCCCTGCGAGCCATGATCCTGGACATCATGTTGCGGCTGCGGGATGAAAAGCATATTTCCTTCCTCTACATCACCCATGATCTCAGCACTGCCTACCAGATTGGCGATGAGATCGACATTCTCTACCAGGGATCAATTGCCGAGAAAGGGGATACCGCCAAGGTCATCGAGAATCCCAAACACCCCTACGTGCAGGAATTGATCGGCTCCATTCCGGTACCCGATCCCAATGAGCGCTGGGACACCGATCTGGTCCTGCCCACCGAGGAGGAGTTGCGGGCCCATGCCGACAGCGGTTGTCGTTTCTACCCCCGCTGCCCCCATGACATGGAGCGTTGTCTTGAAAAGCAGCCCTTCCTCTATCAGATCGATGGCAGCGAACACCTGGCTGCCTGTTATCTCTATGATGATCTTCCTGTCGGCGAGTGATTCTGCTCGCGGACAGAAGCGTTTCGGCCTGATCCCCCTTGATGAGCGTACCGTCAATACGCGCTACTCGACCATGATTGGTGTCCAACATTCCCCCCCAGCCCCCCACAGGGGGGAGCTGCCGGAAATTCCCCCCGTTGGGGGGTTAGGGGGGCAAGTCTGGACTCCCGCGTTCCCCGCGTTTGCGAGGATGACAGCGGGAGAAAAGCGTACACGCAATGATCGGTATCCATTCCCCCCTCCCAGCCGCTGCAGGGGGGAGCTGCCGGAAATTCCCCCCGTTGGGGGGTTAGGGGGGTCAGTGGTGGTTCCCAACTATTTTCCGAGGCTTCGTTATGACTGACACAAGGTCCCTGGACCCCACACAACGAGCCAGAATAGCGATCATAGCCATTCTCGTGATCCCAACGCTTGCCCTTATTGCCTACTTTGCCTACGTTTTTGTGCTGCGCGACAGGCTGGCAACCTGCCCTCCCGACTGTCAGCAGACCGATCTGACCGATGCCAACCTGCGGCAAATGAACCTTGCCGGTGCCAATCTGAGTAGCGCCACCCTCTCCGGTGTTGATCTGGCCGGGGCTGATCTGAGGAAGACCAACCTCTATTTTGCCAACTTCAAGGATGCCAACCTTCAGGGCGCGGATCTGCGGGAAGCTGATCTCAGGGGTGCCTTGCTTCATGGCACAGACCTCAGTGGCGCCAATCTTCAGCAGGCGGACCTGGGCGGCAGCCGGATGGCCTGGGCAAATCTAAGCGAGGCGGACCTGCGCGGGACGATGTTTCGAGGCACTGAACTTTCGGGAGCCAACCTGAGAGGGGCGCGCCTGGACGTGTCGACCACGCTCAGTCCCAAGTGGCGACAGGTGTGGGAAATCGTCAACAACGACCAGACAGGCCGCCAGCTTGCAGGCGTGGATCTGCGGGGTGCCAACCTGAGTGGAGCCATCCTGGAGTCTGCTGATCTGCGGCAGGCCGACCTGCGAGACGCTGTTCTGTCCGGAACCAACCTTGCCGGCGCTCAACTGGAAGGCGCCCGATTGCAGCAGTCAAGCATCGATGGCCTGACCCAGTTGCCGGCCAAATGGTTCCAGACCTGGCAGATCGTCAACGAGACAGAGGAAGGCCGCAGCCTGGCAGGTATCGATCTGTCAGCGGCCAATTTGCAGGCGGCATACCTGCGGGCTGCAGACCTCAGTGCGGCAAACCTGGATGAGGCTGTTCTGCAGGAAGCCGATCTGCGCCAGGCCGATCTGCGCCAGGCCAGTCTACGCGACGCGGATCTCACCGAGGCCAGCCTGCACCAGGCTGATTTGCAGGGCGCCGACCTGACCGGCACCAACCTCAGTGGAGTCGATCTGCGCGAGAGCGATCTTCGGCAGGCTATTCTGGATGAGACAACCCTGATCTCGGACGGTTGGCGTACTGTCTGGCAGATCGTCAACGGCGGTGCGGTTAATGGGCAGTTCTCAGGGGCTGTGCTAAGCTGGGCGGACCTGGTGGGTGCCGACTTGTCGGGTGCCAACCTGCAGGGCGCCGATCTCAGTAACGCACTGCTGAAAAGCGCCGATCTGGCTGACGCCGATCTGTCGGGCGCCAGCCTATGGGGTGCCGACTTGACAGGTGCAGACCTGACGGGTGCCGATTTACGCAACGCTGACCTGCGCTGGGCTGTTCTGGAGAGAACCCTGTTGAACGGTGCAATGCTCGAAGGCGCGATCATGCCGGAGTGATCGGAGGTTCAGAGGTTCAGAGTATCAGAGGACAAGAGTATCAGAGTATCGGAGAAACAGAGTAACACTATAACAGGGAGTTGGTGGGTCTCGCAGATTGTTGACACTCCGACCCTCTGACACTCCGAGACTCCGACTCTCTGACATCCTGACATAATGATATTATACCATTTTGACACTAAAAGGAGCCCCCCATGCTACATGAAATGCGTTGGACCGAAACGAAAATCAGGCAGCGTCTTGAGCTGATCGAGCCGTTGGTTTACCGCCGACGTCAGCCGTTGGCATCCTTCAGGCACATGACCTTGCCTGATCCCCTGACAGATCCGCCCATCGGCATCGAGGTGGATGACAGTGATTGGGAGACCATTGAGCCCGACTCCTATTGGGGCATCTGGATGACCGACTACGCGCTGCGCACGTCGTTCCAGGTGCCGCAGGACTGGGATGCCGACAGCCCTGTTGCCCTCTACTTGCCTTTGGGCGAGGCAGGAGACTTCAGCCATCCAGAGGGGCTGGCCTATATCGACGGCGAGCCCTACGCGGCCTGCGACCGTCATCACCAGGAGATACTACTACCCGACAAATGGCGCGATGGAAAGTCGCACCTGCTGGCCTTGCATACCTGGACCGGACTGGGTGGCTGGCGATTTGATTCCCCGGCTACCAAGCTCTTCATGCGCACGTGCGAGGTAGTTCAGCTGGACCAGCCGACCCGCGATTTTGTGGCAACAGCCAGGGTAGCCCTGGGCATCGCCAGCGCCCTGGACGAGAACGCACCGGCCAAGGGAAACCTTCTCAACGCCCTGGACGAGGCGTTCAAGATCCTCGATACGCGCGCGCCACTCGCCGACCGGTTTTACAACAGCGTTGCCCCAGCGCACGCCGCCCTGCAAGCAGGGATCGATCTGGCCGGGGCACCGATGGACGTGGACGTCGTCGGCGTGGGACACGCCCACATCGATGTGGCCTGGTTGTGGACCCTGGGCCAGACTCGCCGGAAATCGGGCCGCACCTTCCATACGGTATTGCGCCTGATGGAACAGTTTCCCGATTATCACTTCGTCCAGAGCCAGCCCCAGCTGTACGACTATATCCAGGAGGACTATCCCGGGTTGCTGGATGCAATCAAGGAGCGTGTTGCCGAAGGCCGCTGGGAACCTCTGGGGGGCATGTGGGTAGAGGCAGACTGCAATCTGAGCGGCCCTGAATCCCTGGCGCGTCAGTTTTTGCTGGGCCGCACCTTTTTCCAGGAACACTTCGGCCGCGATGCCGACTCTCCGGTGCTGTGGCTGCCTGACGTTTTCGGCTATGCGTGGGCATTGCCCCAACTCATCAAACAGGCGGGCCTGGACTACTTCATGACCATCAAGATCGGTTGGAACCAATACAACCGGCTGCCCTACGACAGCTTCTGGTGGCAGGGGCTGGATGGCACCAGGGTATTGACCCACTTCAGCACGACGCCGGACGTGGGCGGTGGTTTTGGTGCCAGCACGTACAACGCCATGGCGGTACCCGAACAGGCCATTACCACCTGGACCAATTTCCAGCAGAAGGAGCTGCAGCAAGAACTGCTGATGATCTTTGGTTACGGCGACGGTGGCGGTGGACCCACGAGGGAGATGTTGGAGAATTTCCGCGAGCTGGAGGCTTTTCCGGCGACACCACGGATGCGGCAGGACAGCGCCGGTGATTTCTTCCGCAACCTTGAAACGACCTCCGGAGACCGCCTTCCGACCTGGAATGCTGAGCTCTATTTCGAGCTTCATCGCGGCACCTACACTACCCAGAGTCGCAATAAGCGAGCCAACCGCAAGAGCGAGTTCTTGCTGCATGATGCCGAATATCTGGCCACATTAGCCGCCATGCTGGATTCTGGATATGAGTATCCTGCTGCTACCATACGAAAGGCCTGGGAGTTGGTCTGCCTCAATCAGTTCCACGACATCATCCCGGGAAGCAGTATCAACCCTGTGTACGTCGAGTCCCTGGAACAGTATGCCGAGATCGAGGAGATGGGGTCTGGCGTGCGAGACAAGGCTTTGCAGGCGGTGGCAACAATAATCGGCAGCGATATCCTGGTTGTGAACCCCACCTCCTTTGTCCTGGATGATCTGGCCTACCTGCCCGAGCAACTGCAGGCTGGTGAGCGTCTGCAGCGGCCCGATGGCGTGCCGGTACCGACCCAGGTGGCTGACGGTGGCACATGGGCCGCTACGGGCGAACTGGCTCCATTCAGCGTAACCCCGCTCGCCGTGGCCGGCGGCAACCCACCGGAGTTGGACACAGAACTCAATGTTTCGCCCACGCTGCTCGAAAACGCCTACCTCCGGGTGGAACTTGACCCGGCCGGTGACATCGTGCGCATTCTCGACAAGGCAAACGATCGGGAGGTGCTGCCGGCTGGTACGGTTGCCAATCAGTTCCAGGCCCTGGAGGACCGGCCAATGAACTGGGATGCCTGGGATGTGGACATCTTCATCGACGACAAGATGTGGACTGCAGAACCGGCAACCTCGGTCGAGGTCGTGGAGGCGGGTCCGCTGCGGGCCACCCTGGAGATCCGCCGGCGCGTTCTCAACAGCAATTACGTTCAGCGCATCTCGTTGAGTCACAACAGCGCTCGCCTGGACTTCGATACCCAAATCGACTGGCGGGAACGTCATATCATGCTCAAAGTGGCCTTCCCGGTGGAGGTCTTCTCACCGGTGGCGACCTATGAGATCCAATGGGGCAACGTCGAGCGGCCCACCCACAGCAACACCAGTTGGGATTGGGCCCGCTTCGAGACCTGCGCTCAGAAATGGGTCGATCTTAGCGAGGGTGGCTATGGTATCAGTCTGCTCAACGACTGCAAGTATGGCCACGACATCAAGGACAATGTGATGCGCATTAGCCTGCTGCGCGGTCCAACCAGTCCCGATCCCGAGGCCGACCAGGGTGAACATCGTTTTGCGTACAGCTTGCTTCCCCACGCCGGTGGTTGGGGCGAGACGACAATCGCGGCAGCCTATGCCTTGAATGATCCGTTGATTGTGTGGGTCAACCCAGGTGAACTTGAATCGTCGGCTCAGGCTACTCAGGTTGATGACTCTGGTGATCGCCGCGTTGCCGTGTCTTCCCATCCCTCCTTCGTCTCGGTCGACCAGCCCAACGTGGTGGTGGAGACGATCAAACGAGCCGAGGATGGCAATGGTTTGATTGTGCGTCTTTACGAAAGCCAGCGCCGCCGTGGTCTTGTCACATTGACGGCGGCCTTTGAGGTTGCAGAGGCCTGGCATGCCAATCTCTTGGAGGAGAATGAGACGGAGCTGGAGGCCAGCGGCAACCAGGTGACCCTGTCCATCAAGCCCTACGAAATCGTGACCGTGCGTCTCATCCCGGTCGCCTGACGTCCCGGTAAGGGCATGATATCCCAACTACGGAGCCTTGCCACGCGTGACGCCGCCCCACGGGATATCATGCCCCTGGGTACCCGCCGACGCCCGGCCACACGTGACGACGCCCCATGGGATATCTTGTCCCCTGGGTACCCGGTGCCTGTCATCAAGGAGATCATCACCATGCCAAATCCCATCGGTAACGTCCGTCAAAAGGTAAAGATCGCAGCCGGCCTGTTCTGGGCGGATTACGCAGTGCTGGGCGCGCAGGTTCAGGAATTGGAGGCGGCCGGCGTCGACTGGTTGCATATCGAAGTGCGCGATGGCACCTATATGGACTTCGGCATGCCTCGCGGTGGCTTCGATATCATCGAGGCGGTGCGCAAAAGCACCTCCCTTCCGATCGAGGCACAGTTACAGATGGTGCGGCCGAGCTTCGATGTCTTTCGGCAACTGGCAGACCTGGGCGTGGACCTGATCACACTGCCGGTCGAGACGATGGCTGAACTCACAATGCAAGCCATCACCTTCATCAAGGACGCTCTCGATCTGAAGGCCGGCGTCTGGGCCTGGCAGGGTGTGCCGATAGCCGCGTTCGAGCAATACCTGTTACCTTTCGTCGACATCATCGAGTACGAGAGTCGGGCTCATTTCTGGGTCAAGGAAACTGGCAAGAGCCCTCACACCATGGACCCGATCATGGTCGAAAACATCCATCGTCTGCACACCATGATTCTTGACGCGGGGCTGGAGGAAAGAATCGATCTGATGGAGGACGGTGGCTTGAACGCCGGCAATGTGGCTGAGTTCATCGAAGCAGGCATGACCGTGGGCGAGTTTTCATCGCCGCTGCTCAAGGGACCCGATGGCAAATATCAGCCTGGCATCGGCCAGATCGAAGCAGCTGTGGCAAGGCTGCGTGCAGTGATGGATAAGGCGAGCGATACCTATCGAAACGAAGATGGGCTGATCAGCAGCCAACAGAAGAGGTAGGCAGATGAAACAACTGGGAATCGCCATGATCGGCTATGGCGGAATCGGCCGCGTGCACGCGATGGCCTACCGGACGATCCCGTTCCATTATGGCCTGGCCGCAGACACGTTCAGGATCGTTGGTGTTGCCACCACTCAGGAGACTACAGCCCGCAAGGCCGCGGCTGAGATTGGTTGCGAAAACTGGACGAGCGATTATCGGGACCTGCTGGCGCGCGACGATGTGGATCTGGTCGACGTCTGCGTGCCAAATCATAAACATGAGGAAATCGTCGTAGCGGCTGCCGAAGCTGGAAAACATATCTACTGCGAAAAACCACTCTCGATGGATGTTGCAGAGGGCAAGCGCATGGTAGCTGCTTGCGAGCTGGCGGGAATAAAAACCCAGATGACCTTCAATTTTCGCTTTTTCCCGGCGATTACACGGGCGCGGCAGTTGATGGAGCAGGGCTTCCTGGGGCGCATCTTCTCCTTTCGGGGCCGCTACTACCGCTCCAGCTACATTGACACCAATAAACCCCTCTCCTGGCGATTGCGCAAGGAGATCGCCGGCGGCGGTGCCCTCTTTGACCTTGGGTCCCACGTGCTCGACCTGGTCACCTACCTGTTGGGTGATTTTGGGTCGGTACAGGCAACCATCGACACATTGATCAGGGAACGCCCGATAGCTCCCGGGTCGGATGAGATGGCCCCGGTGGATGTGGATGATATTGCTCTGATGCATCTGCGCATGGCCGATGGCACCCTGGGTCTTGTCGAGATCTCCCGGATGGGTACAGGTGCCACCAATGACCTCCAGATCGAGATATTTGGCGATCGGGGCGCGATGCGCTTCAATTCGACCGACCCCAGTTGGCTGGAAGTGTATGATCTGCGGGACCCTGGTCAACCACTGGGCGGCATGAGGGGATTCCGTAAACTGGAAACGGTGCAGCGCCACGAGGGTCAGAAGTCGCCCGACTGGTCGATGCCGCCAGGTTTTGTGCGGGCTCATGCCGAGTGTCAATACCAGTTCTTGCGTGCGATCGTCGACGATGTCTCTTCCAGCCCGTCGCTGGCCGACGGCTTGCGTGTGCAGGAGGCCATGGAGGCGGCCCTTCAGTCCTCGGCCCAGAATCGCTGGGTAACGGTGGAGGAAGTGAGGTAGGATGACACGGAGACGCGGCGACGCAGAGACACGGCGATATTCTGACATTCCGACATTCTGACACACTGGCATGCTGAATCCCTGGGTTATCGGCGCCGATTTGGGCGGCACCAAGATCGAGTTGGGCCTGGTTGATCCTGAGAACCAGGTTGTGGCCCGGAGGCGCATTGCCACCGAGGCCGAAAAAGGGCCCGATCACGTGGTCAACGGAATCGCTGGCAGCGTCGGCGATCTTCGCGCTGCCCTGCCTTCAGGAGCGAAGATAGCAGCTCTGGCCATCTGCTCGCCCGGTCCGCTCGATCACGAAAGCGGTGTGTTGATGGACCCGCCCAATCTTCGCGGCCTTCATAACACACCCTTGCGCCAAATGCTGGAGGATCGACTGCAGATGCCGGTTGCCCTGGAGCATGATGCTAAGGCCGCTGCTCTGGGTGAGCTTAACTTCGGTGCCGGCCGCGGGGCATCCAGTATGGTCTATATCGTCGTCGGTACCGGTGTGGGTGCGGCCATAATCCTGGATGGCAACATGGTCCGCGGCGAACATAACTTTGCCGGTGAGGTAGGGCATATCACCATTGACCGCTACGGGGAGTTGTGCCACTGCGGAAGCCGGGGCTGTGCCGAAACCTTTATCAGCGGTCCTTCCCTTGCGAAACGATATCGCCAGGCCATGGAGAATGAGGGCAGCGCTGTAGATGCCCGGCCCATCTCGGGAGAGTTTGTGTCGGAGCTGGCTGCCCAGGGTGACCACCTGGCTGAAACCGTTATGCAGGCCGCCGGCGAGGCGCTGGGACTGGTCGTCGCTTCCCTGGCGATGACTGTCAATGTCGACCTGTATGTCATTGGCGGTAGTGTGGTCAATGCAGGTGACCTGCTGCTCGAGCCCGCGCGCCGTACTGTCCCCCACTATACCTTCCAGTCGGTGGGTGACAACGTGCGCATTGTTGCAGCCGGGCTGGGGGGAGTTGGACCCGTTCTGGGCTGTGCGTGGCTTGCCCGGCAGATCGACCAGGAGGATTTGCTGCAAAAATGAGACAAACCTTGCACCAGCTCAACGAAAATCCCCTATCAGCCTTTCCTCCAGAGTTGTGGCATTCTACACGGCCCTCTGAACGGGCGGCCCGCATCAAGGGCCGGTTGCTGAGCGATGAACGCCAGGTTGATATCGAGCGGGCTCGCTACGCGACAGAGAGCTACAGGGAAACCGAGGGACGGCCCATGCCTCTGCGTCGGGCCGCCATGCTGCTTCATCTGGTCCGCCACATGAGCATCGGCATTGAGCCCGACGAGTTGATCGTGGGCAACCGTTCCTTGTTACCCAGAATGGGAGTCATTGCGCCGGAGGGCGCCGTCGCCTGGATCGATCGGGAACTGGATATCCTTTCCACTCGTCCCCAGGATCGCTTCAACATTCGTCCGGAGCAGCGTAGTGAGCTCCGCGAACAGATATTTCCCTATTGGCAGGGCAAAACCCTGGAGGATATGGTTGCCAGGCGCGTGCCCGATCATGTCAAGGTAGCGGTGAAGGGCAAAGCCTTCAGTCTGAACCAGACCGATCATGCTCAGGGCCACATCCTGCCTGACGTCGCCGGTTGGTTGAGGCTTGGGATCGGCGGCTTCAGGCGAAAAGTGATCGAGGCTCAAGGTGGTGCTGAAACTGCCGGGCAGGAGGTGTTTTACAGGGCCTCGCTGATGGCTCTTGAGGCGGCTCAAACCTTCATACGCCGTTACGCCCATCTCGCCCGTCAGCAGGCCAACGACATGGCCGAACAGACCAGAAGGGCTGAGTTGGAAGAGATCGCCTCGGCGTGCGATCTGCTTTCTGAACGGCCACCTCGAACCTTCGGGCAGGCATTGCAGGCGGTCTGGTTTCTTTTTGTGCTTCTGCAGATCGAATCAAATGCCAGCAGTTTTTCGCCCGGGCGCCTGGACCAATACCTGTTGCCCTGCCTGGAGCGGGATATTGCCTCGGGTCGCCTCTCCCTTCCCGAGGCCCAGGAACTGTTGGAGCATCTTTGGTTGAAGTTCAATGAGATCGTCTTGCTGCGAAGTAGCAGCAGCGCCCGCTATTTCGCCGGTTTTCCCATCGGTTTCAACATCTCCCTGGGAGGACAGCTGGAAGAGGGCCGCGATGCCACCAATATGCTCAGCTACATGTGCCTCAGGGCCCAGGCCGACCTGGGTCTGACTCAACCCAATCTGTCGATCCGTATCCACCAAAACAGCCCTCAGGAGTTTCTGATGGCTGCCACTGCTGTCATCAGCAAGGGCAGTGGTATGCCCCAGGTGTTCAACGATGAGGTGGTGATCCCGGGCCAGATAAACCGGGGGATTGCCCCGGTCGACGCCCGAAACTACGCGGCCGTCGGCTGCGTTGAGCTGTCCACACCGGGCAAGGCATTGGGCTGGAGTGATTCCTCTATGTTCAATATGATCAGGGTGTTGGAGCTGACGCTCTTTGGCGGCAGAGACCCAAAGAGCGGCGACCTGATCGGCCTCGAAACGCCTGCCGTGGACGAGATGGATAGCTTCGATGCCCTCGAGGCTGCCTATGACTTGCAGTTGGCTCACTTCGTCGATCTGATGGTGCAAGGCTGCAATGTGGTGGACCGCATTCATGCCGAGGTTCTGCCGTCCCCCTTTCTGTCGCTGGTTATCGAGGACTGCATCGACCAGGGGGTTGACGTTACTGCCGGCGGTGCCCGCTACAATTTCTCCGGTCCCCAGGGTGTGCAGATTGCCAACGTTGCCGATAGCCTGGCTGCCATTTGCCAGGCCGTTTTCGAGGAGGCGTGGCTCTCGGGCAGTGAGCTGCTCGACGCGCTGCAAAACGATTTTGCCGGCGACGAACAACTGCGGCAACGGCTGATCAACCGGGTTCCAAAATATGGCAACGACGACGACCGCGTCGACAGGTTCGCCAAAAAATGGGCAGGCCGTTTTTGCCAGGAAGTTGGCCAATACCCGACGATGCGGGGCGGGACCTACCAGCCTGGTTTTTATACCGTCTCCGGGCACATGCCCATGGGCGCCCATGTAGGCGCGACGCCGGATGGCCGTCATGCTGGCACACCGCTGGCGGACGGCGGACTTTCGCCCGTGGCCGGCCAGGACCGCAAAGGGCCGACGGCGGTACTTAATTCGGTCGGCAAAATCAACCTGGAACTGGCTTCCAATGGCACCTTGCTGAATATGAAGTTTTTGCCTTCTTTTTTCGAGGGACAGCAGGCACTGGAGAAGTTCGTCTTGTTGTTGCGAGGGTTCTGTAGCTTGCGAATCCCTCACGTGCAGTTCAATGTCGTCTCGGCTGATACCCTGCGCCAGGCTCAGATGCATCCCGATCAGTATCGCCACTTGGTTATCCGGGTAGCCGGCTACAGTGCCTACTTCAGCGACCTGGACAAAGATCTGCAGAATGAGATTATCCGCCGTACCGGGTTTCCCGACATTCCGACATGCTGACACGGTGACACGGCGACACGGTGACATGGCAAATGTGCAGGAGTCGAGGCTGTGCGTAGCCCCCTTTTTGGGTTAGCCGGGAGAGAGACACGGCGACGCGGTGACACGGCGACGCGGCGACGCGGTGACACGGCGACGCGGAGACGCGGTGACACGGCGATGCGGAGACGCGGTGACACGGCGACGCGGAGACACAGCGACACGGCGACATGCTGACATTCCGACCTGAGGAGGTGACAAATGCTAAGTTCGCGTGAACGGGTGATGATGGCTGTTAACCACCGGGAGCCCGATCGCGTACCGATCGATCTGGGCGGCCATCGCTCGTCCGGGATCATGGCGATTGCCTACAATCAGCTGAAGCGGCAGCTGGGAATCGACTCGGGCGACATCTACGTCTACGATTTTCTGCAGCAATTGGCGATTATCGAGCCTGAGGTGTTGGACCGCTTTGGCGTCGACACAATCGAAATGGGGCGCGGGTTTGCACTTGAGCCGGAAGACTGGCAGGATTGGGTGTTGCCTGACGGGACCCCGTGCAAGATTCCCTCCTTCATTCACCCTGTTCGCGAAGGCAATGATTGGTACGTCTACCACGAGGATGGCACTCGAATCGCGGTTCAGAAAGAGAGCTGTTTATATGTGGAGCAGACCTGTTTCCCGCTTGCTGAGAGCGACGATCAGCTCTTTGACGATCTGGCAACGCCCCTGGAAAGGGTCATGTGGGCAGCCGTGGGTACCCCTCCGGCGCCCATTGGCTACGACGAACAGGGGCTGCAACAACTGGCTGCCGGGGCGAAGGCTCTGCGCGAGTCGAGCGATCGGGCCATAATCGGACTCTTCGGCGGGAACATCTACGAGTTGCCCCAGTGGCTCTTCAGCATGGAAAACTTTTATTACCTCATGGGCGCGGAGCCACAGCGAGTACACCGGCTGTTGGACCAACTGGTAGCCATGCACTTGGAGAACCTGGAGAAGTTCCTGTCAGCGGTTGGGCCCTACATCGACATCATTCTTTTCGGCGACGACCTGGGTATGCAGAGTGGCCCCCAGTTCTCGCCTCGCATGTTCGAGACCTACTTCCAGCCTCGTTACACTCTGATGTGGGAAACGGCCAGACGCCTTGCCGATGTCAAGGTAATGCTGCATTGCTGCGGCAGTATCACGCGGTTATTGCCCGGCCTGATCGAAGCGGGGTTGGATATCATTCAGCCTGTCCAGACCAACGCACGGGATATGGAACCTGACCGGCTCAAGCGCGAGTTTGGCAAGGATATCTGTCTCTGGGGCGGTGGATGTGACACACAGCAGGTGTTGCCCTGCGGGTCACCCGAGGAGGTGGCCGAGAATGTTCGTCAGAACGTAGAGATCCTGGCGCCGCAAGGCGGCTACGTATTTCAGCAGATTCATAACGTGATGGCCGATGTTCCGCCCGAAAATATCGTCGCCATGCTGGATGCTGTTAACCCCTGAGAACGGAGGCTTCATGGCTGGAGCACAACGCGGGAATTCCAGATTGCTCATCGCCTTGGCGTTCCTGAGCTTCATCGCAATGGGTCTGTTTGTCGGCTTGATGGGCGTGGCCTGGCCATCTATTCGCCTGAGCTATGGCATCCCTCTCGATGCCATAGGGGCTTTGTTTCTGTTTTCCATGGCCGCATCTCTGATCTTTAGCTTCAGTAGTGGCCGTCTGATAGCTGGCGTCGGATTAGGTGTCCTTCTGTTAATCGGCGGAATCCTGGCCTCTCTGGGTTTTTTGGGATACGCGGCAGCGCCCGCCTGGTGGACGATGATTCTGGCCGCGGCCATCGCCTCGGCGGGCACCACACTCATAAACACCGGCCTCAATACCTACTTCGCCATCATTTCCACGGCAAGTCTCATGAGCTGGCTCCACGCCAGCTTTGGTCTGGGCGCTACCATCAGTCCGATCGTGATGGCTGCTATGCTGAATGCCGGATATTCCTGGCGCTGGGGTTTCGCCTTCGTGGCACTCTGTTTCGCTGTTTTGTCCCTCCTCTACCTCTTCACCCGCAGGCACTGGCCTCTGCCAGAGCACAAGGCCTCCGACCAATCCACCGACGTACCGGTGCAGTCCAGCTACCGGGACAGCCTGAAACTTGCAGGCGTCTGGCTGAGCCTGTTGCTTTTTGCCGCCTTTACCGGCATGGAGGGGACCGCGGGCCAGTGGCCCTATGTGCTTTTCACCGAATCACGCGCTATAGATCCTGTCGTCGCCGGCCTGTGGGTCAGTATCTTTTGGGCCAGCATCACGATGGGCCGGCTGTTCTTTGGCGCGATCGTCGGTCGAACGGGCACCGTCCCACTGATTCGCGCTTGCGGCGTGCTGATCGTCGCTGGATCGGCTCTGCTCTGGTGGAATCCCAGCAATACACTCAGTTTCGCAGGCCTCATCCTGATCGGTTTCGCTGCGTCCCCGTATTTCCCGGTGCTTGCCTCGGAAACACCCAGATTGTTTGGCCAGGAGAACGCCGCCAACATAATCGGATTCCAGATTACTGCCGTTCGTCTGGGATTGGCTATCGTGCCGGCTTCCGTCGGGGTTCTGGCCCGCGCCGCCGGCCTGGAGACCATTGGCTTGTCGATGTTTGCAATTGCCGTTGCGGTTGTCGTATTATATGAGTTGACCCTGCGCACCACGGCGCGTGCCGAAACGGCGCTGCCCGAAGGCGAGGGGAGTTATGGAAAGGAACTAGCATGACCAATTTATTGAAGGTAGGAGTTATCGGTGTCGGTGGTATCGCCAAATGGCACATGCCAGGATGGCAGGCATCTGAACATGCCGAGGTCGTTGCAGGCAGTGATATCGCCGGGGATGTGCTCGCTGGCTGGGGTGCAGAGTTTTCTGTCGACCGGCTCTACACCGATCCGGCGGATCTCTTTGCTGATCCAGACATTGACATCATCGACATTTGCACGCCCAATATGTCCCACACGCCCCTGGTGATTGCGGCGCTGGACGCGGGAAAAAACGTCATCTGCGAGAAGCCGTTGGCTGCCACACCGGGGGAGATCGAGCAGATGATTGAGGCCCGCGATCGTTCCGGAAAACTTTTGATGACCGCACAACATTTCCGCTTCAAGGGTGTATCTCAGACCATGAAGCAGGAGATCGAGGCGGGTGCGCTGGGAGATGTGTATCACGCGCGCAGCTGGCAATTGCGACGCAATGGCTTGTTTGTGCGGCCCAGTTTTACGCGCAAGGAGTTCAGCGGGGGTGGCCCCTGTATCGACATCGGTGTACATATCCTCGACCTGTCGCTTTGGTTGATGGGCAATCCCCGGCCTGTGGCAGTGAGCGGTGTGGCCTGGGCGCCGTTGGCCCATCACGACAGGGCTTTTGCCAGTTGGACTGGCGAACTTATCCGCCCCGATTTCGATGTCGAGGACTATGCCGCCGCTTTCGTCAGATTCGACACCGGTGCCACGTTGATTCTTGAAGTGAGCTGGCTGCTGCATCACGATATCGAAGGGGAGGATTCTCAAGTGTGGCTCTACGGCACCGAAGGTGGATGCCATTGGCCCAAGGCTCTGTTTCTCGAAACCAACTACGATTCAAAACAATTTTACAATCGCACGCTCAAGTTGACCGGGGATGCCATGGAACCTCACGGGCTGGAGTGTGTGGCCTTTGCCGAGGCTGTGGCGGAAGGCAGGCCCTCACCCGTGCCGGCCGAACAGTCTCTTCAGGTCATGACCATTTTGGATGGCATCTATCGCAGCCAGGAGACTGGACGCGAAATCTGGTTCGAATAAAGGAATGACAATTATGTTACGCACCGCAATGCTCGGCGTTGCCCATGTCCACGCCAATGGCTACGCCCGTCAGATTATCGAACATCCCGAAGCGCAGATCGTTTGTGTCTGGGATGACCAGGCTGACCGGGGAACGGCGGCCGCCGCCAGGTATGGAGTCCCGTTCGCCGATGACCTGGAGGCCCTTTTGAGTCGCCAGGATGTGGATGGTGTAGTGGTCAACGCGCCCACCGACCAGCACCCTGAGATTCTAATAGCCGCAGCCGCTCATGGCAAACATATCTTCACCGAAAAAGCCCTCACGATCGCGACAGCCGACGCCGACCGGGTTGTCGACGCCGTCCACGCCAGTGGCATTAAGTTCATGATCTCCCTGCCAAGACGTACCTGGCCGGAAAGCCTGTTTTTCAAACAGGTGCTCGACGAGGGTTGGTTGGGCCGCGTCACCATGATGCGCGCGCGCCTGGCCCACCCCGGCGCGCTGGATCGATGGTTCAGCGGGCCGACCGCCTGGTTTGGCGACAGGGAGCAAGCGGGAGGCGGTGCATTGTTCGACCTGGGCTGTCACATCGTCGATCTGATGGGCTGGTTTCTCGGTGAGCCTGCCAGCGTCGTGGCAGTGACTCAGAATTTCAGCGGCGAATATGACATCGACGACCAGACCGTGGCCATCGTGCAGTTCAAGCAAGGTGCCCTGGGAATCCTGGACTGCACCTGGGTCCATCGGGCGGGCCCAAATCCTATTGAGATCTACGGCACGGAAGGCTACGCGGGCTATGATGGCCGGCGCGAGTCTATCCAGTTGATCAGCAACGAACTGCAGCCTGAGGGGATTCGCGGCAGCATTCACCCTCTGGAACTACCCGAGGCGCTGCCCTCTCCCATGGATCAGTGGATCAGCGCCGTGCTGCACGATACACCGATGACCATTGGCATCGAGGACGGCCGAAATCTTACGCGGCTCATGGAAGCGATCTACCAAGCTGCTGACAGTGGCTGCCAGGTTGTGGTTTGATGTCAATATGTCAGCATGTCAAAATGACACAATGACATTCTGGAGAAAACCTATGCCTTTCCCGGCAATCGACACATCTCTCGTCCGCACCTACGCGCTGTCGGAACGACCGAGCCTGGTGGCCCTTGACCACCTTATCACACCGGAAATGCCGGTGCCGCCATTCGACAACCCGGAACTGGTCGAAGTAGCTACGCGAATCGTGGCTGCGCGCCAGGCGGGACGGCCTGTGATCTGGATGATCGGTGCTCATGTTGTGAAGCGTGGTCTGGCTCCGGTGCTCATCGACCTGATGCGGCGGGGCGTGATTACCCATCTGGCCAGCAATGGCGCAGCGCCGATCCATGACTTTGAGATTGCCTTGCTGGGCAATACCAGCGAGGATGTGTCCACAAGTCTTGAGGATGGCAGTTTCGGCATGGCGGAGGAAACGGGCGCTTTCATGAACCGGGCAATCCAGGCAGGCGCCCGCAGTGGTATCGGAGTTGGCGAGGCCCTGGGCCAATGGATTGCAGGGCATGATCGTTTTCGCTTCCGGGATCAGAGCCTGCTTTACTCTGCCTTCCACCTTGGAATCCCCTATACGGTGCATGTTGCGATTGGCACAGACATCATCCACCAGCACCCGGAATGTGATTTCGCGGCCCTCGGTTGGGCCAGTGGTCAGGACTTCAAGGTCTTCACCAGTTCGGTCAGTCAACTGGAGGGTGGAGTCTTCTGTAACTTCGGTTCAGCGGTGATAGGTCCGGAGGTCTTCCTGAAGGCCCTTTCCATTGCTCGCAATCTGGGGCATAGGGTGCAGGTCTTCACTACGGCGAACTTCGATATATTGCCCCTGGAGCAAGACTATCGTAAGCCCTCAACCGACGACCAGCCGACCTACTATTATCGACCGAAGAAGAATATTGTTATCCGGCCTACCTCCATGGGTGGACGTGGCTACCACATCGTCGGTGATCACCGGGATACCATACCTAATTTGCATCATGAGGTAGTTCAAGGGCTCGCCGGTACGACCCTGCCCAACCCACTGGATCGACGAAATGCAGCATTCGAAGGAGCTGGCGACCTGGAGATGCAATTTCCCAGGGCGGCCGCGTGCCTGTTGGGGGCGATCGAACGGCAACCTGCTCTTGAGCCGGTGACGACCGCACTGATCGATGCTTTTCGTGTAGTAAATCTGGCTGAATCGACCGGTGGCACGCTTTTTCTCTGCGGAAACGGCGGAAGCATGGCAGACGCGCTGCACATTTCCGGCGAGCTACTGAAATCCTACGCCAGGAAACGATCTTTGGAGCAAGGCAGGTGCGATCGCTTGCTTCAGCAGCCCGATGGGGAACTGTTGGCTCGAAACCTGGAGCCTGGCCTGCGGGCAGTGGTTCTGGGCATCAACCCGTCGCTGGCCAGCGCCGTCGCCAACGACATGCCCGATCGTGATATGAACCTGGCTCAGGAGTTGATGGCCCTGGCTCGTCCAGGCGACGTGCTGTTGGGCATCAGCACAAGCGGCAATGCCCGAAATGTGGCCTATGCCGCGCAGACTGCCCGCGCCCTCGGCGTCCATGTAATCGCTCTTACCGGCGAGGCCGGGGGCCTGCTCGCCGGCCTCGCCGATGTGGCCATCAAGGTTCCAGCTCAGCGCACCGACCGGGTCCAGGAGTTGCACATCCAGTGCTATCATACCCTGTGTGAAATGCTGGAGGAGCAGTTTTTTGGCGAGGAGGTTGGGCCATCGCAGGGATGTGTCCATCAACCGTTGGCCCTGTCACCTTGAGCGGAAGTGCCTGATAGCTCATTGGACACGGAAAGTTGTTAGCGAAAGGTCCCAATCATGTGGGGCGAGATGCTTCGCTAGTCGCGCGTACGCGTGGTGTGCGACCTGTTCCACCGCTCAGCTTGACACGAGCCCACCACCCAGGAGAAGTTGAACCATGCAACCACGAGATCGTTTCATCGCCGCCCTGGAGCGACGTCCCTTTACGGGCCGGGTACCCCATTTTGAACTGGTTTTTTATCTGACCATGGAGGCATTCGGCAGGGTTCATCCCGGACACCGAAGTTATCACCAGTGGATGCAGATGGATGAGGAGGAACGCCAGTTGCACCGGGTCGATATGGCCGGTCTTTATATCGCCACGGCAGAACGCTATGAGCACAGCGCCATCTTTCTCCATCCCAATCCAGACTCGCTGGAAGAGACCATTCGTCTGGTCGATCTTGTTCGGGAGCGTACCGGTGACCGCTACTTCCTCATGCGGCACGGGGACGCTACCTTCAGCATTCCCGACGGCACCACGATGGTGGATTTCGTCTACCGACTGGCCGATGAGCCAGACAAGGTCAAAGCTGAGGCCCAGGAAAATGTAAACCATGCTCTTGAGCTCGCGGAGCAGCTGGCGAAACATGGAGAACTCGACGGATTCGCACTCTGTGCGGATTACTGCTTCAACAGCGGGCCCTTTCTGAGTCCCAGGATGTTCTCGGAATTCATCACGCCCTATCTCACACAGCTTGTTCGCGGTTATCGCCAACTGGGTTTCTACGTCATCAAACATACTGACGGCAACATCATGCCGATTATCGACGATCTGTTGGAGGGCGAACCCCATGCGCTGCATTCTCTGGATCCGCAAGCCGGAATCGACATCGCCCAGGTTAAGCGGGATTTCGGCCATCGGGTCTGCCTGATTGGCAACGTCAATTGCGGGCTGTTGGATACCGGTACCGAGGAAGAAGTCATCGAATCGGCCAGCTATGCGTTGAGGCACGGCATGCCCGGCGGAGGTTACATCTTTTCCACCAGCAATTGCATCTACACCGGCATGCGTCTCTCCCGCTACGAGTTGATGCTGGACGTCTGGCGCCGCGAGGGCAATTATGACGCGTAGCGCGTAGAATGAATCCTATGAAAAAACATCTATCGACCGCTCGTCTGCAGGATATCCTCGATCGTTTCGGCGAGCTGCAAGTCGGCGTTATCGGTGATCTTGCACTCGATGCTTACTGGTATGCCGATATGACCCAGTCCTATCTTTCCCGCGAGACACCGCTTTTTCCACGGCCCGTGGTGCGCGAAGTGTACGCGCCCGGCGCGGGCGCCAACGTGGCCGACAACCTGGCGGCTCTCGGTGTGCGCAAGGTTGTCGCATTCTCCGTCATCGGTGATGACTGGCGCGGCCAACTCTTGCGACGGGAATTGACCGGGCGCGGTATCTCCGTCGAACAGCTGGTGGTCTCGGATCAACGAACGACCAGCTGCTACGTCAAACCGATCTTGATGGGCTTTGACTCGCAACAAGAGGACCCGCGTCTTGATTTCAGCAACGCTGTCCCGCTCGATGGTCCGTCGGTGGAAGCGTTGATCGATCGGATTTCCAGGGAAATAACAAATCTGGACGCGCTGCTGGTTGCCGATCAATTCGAGCTGAATGGCATTATCGCGGACCCGGTTCTCGACGCGCTCAACCAATTGGCCGCCGATCATCCAGCTACCCACTTTGTTGTGGATTCGCGCCAGCGAATCGGCTTGTTCAGCCACATGGTGCTCAAGCCCAACTGGGTGGAGGCGGGGGCAGCAATTTACCCCCACCGTGACCCGCGGGATCTGAGCCAGGAGCAACTCGTTGAGGTCGGGAAACTATTGAGCCAGCGCAGCAGCCGGCCTGCTTTCATCACATTGAGTAACCGGGGCGCTCTGGTTTGCACGGAGGCTGAACAGGTCAGGGTACCGGCAGGACCTGTCCAGCCACCACTGGATCCGGTGGGCGCAGGCGATACATTTGTCGCTGCGCTGGCGGCATCTCTTGCAGCTGGGGCCGCGCCGGCCGAGGCGGCCGCGGTCGCCAATCTGGCGGCTTCCATCACCGTCGAAAAACTCAACCAGACCGGCACCGCTACACCCGAAGAGATCGTGGTTCGCTACGAATTGGCCAGCACTCAGGAGGATTCCCGTTGACCTTATCCCCAATCATCACTGCCGGCGAACTGCCGCCCCTGCCATGGCTGGAGGTCATCAATCCTTTGGCCCGTCTCGGGCAGGTGCGCCACGCCCTGTTCGACTTCGACGGTACTATCTCGGTCATTCGCAGGGGTTGGGAGCAGATCATGATTCCCTTGATGGTTGAGATGATCTGCGAAGATCAGCCACCGTCGCCGGAGATCGAAGCGCAGGTGGAAGACTATGTGGATCTTTCGACCGGTATCCTGACAATCAAGCAGATGGAATGGCTCGAACAAGCCGTGGTGCGGCACGACCTTGCCAGCAGAAAGTTGACTGCCCGCCAATACAAAACGATCTACAACGAACGATTGCTTCAACCGGTGCGAGCGCGCATGGCCCTGATGGAAGGAAGCGGCGATTCCCGCGAGACCCTGATGATTGCCGGAGTCCGGGCATTCCTGGAAGACCTTCAAGAGCGGGGCGTGAGTCTCTATCTGGCCAGCGGCTCCGATCACGTGTACGTGGTGGAAGAAGCCACAGCTCTGGGTGTTGCCGACTTTTTTGATGGACACATCTACGGGGCGCGCGATGACACAGAAGCCTATTCCAAGGATCGAATCATCTACCGCATTCTGGACGACCATGATCTGGCCGGCGAGCAGTTATTGGTTGTAGGGGATGGTCCGGTGGAGATCCGTCATGCCCGGGACAGGGGTGCCCTGGCCCTCGGTATTGCCGCCGACGAGGAACTGCGGCAGGGGCTCGATTCCCGTAAACGCCAACGGTTGTTGCTGGCCGGTGCCGACCTGCTGGTGACCGATTTTTTGCACCACGAGCAGTTGGCCGGGATTTTGGCCGGCGACGGGTAGGGGGGCGCGGCGACGGTTTGGACCACGAAGGCGCGAAGGATCGCGGATGACACGAAGCGCGAAGGAGACGAAGGACACGAAGGACACGGAGACATGGCGATAGGGCGACGGTTTGGACCACGAAGGCGCGAAGGATCGCGGATGACACGAAGCGCGAAGGAGACGAAGGACACGGAGACACGGCGATAGGGCGACCCTGCGACTCTGAAACTCTGAGACTCTGAGACTCTGAGACTCGGGAACCCTGGAAGAAGGAACAACCAATGCTCGACTTGAACGGATCCTGGAAACTCATGGACTTTGCACCCGGCCTGGGTGTGGCCGCCGGCGCGTTTAGCAGCGACTTCGATGATAGCGACTGGCCGCCGGTCGGCGTGCCGGGCGATGTGCACACTGCCCTGGTCCGGCAGGGACGCATCGAACCACCCTTTTTTAACATGAATGTCGAGACCTGCCAATGGGTCGAGGACCAGGAGTGGTGGTACCGGCGAAGCTTTCAGATCGATGAACCAGTCCTGTCGCCAGGCTCGCGTTTCATTTTGCGATTCGATGGCCTTGACACATTTGCCACGATTTATCTAAACGGCGCCGAAATAGGCCAACATGCCAATATGTTCATCGGCAAGGAACTGGATGTGACCAGCGATCTCCGGCCGGGTGATAACCTGCTGGCCGTCTGCTTCGACCCGGTGATGCAACAAATAGGCGATCACTCGCTGGACGGGCAGTGGGCCAGCTATGGCGCCGAGCGTGTCTGGGCTCGCAAGGCCCAGTACAACTTCAGTTGGGACTGGGCACCTCGCCTTCTCAGCGCAGGCATCTGGCAGGATGTGATACTTAAGCGTTTTGAAGGTGCCCGGTTGGCGGATGTGTTTTTCAAGACCGTCATGTTCAACGAAGATCTGGCGCGTGTTGCCATCGATATTGACATAAACAGATGGACGAATAACCGCGAACTCGGCGTCGAGATCGTTCTGAGTCGAGGCGAACAAGAGTTGGTTGCAGCGGCACCTGTGTCCGGGAACCGGATAGAAATGGCGCTTGATGTTTTCGACCCGGCCATTTGGTGGACCCACGATCTGGGTGAGCCTGCACTTTACGACCTGGAGGTGCGTCTGCTGGGGCAGGAGGGGCTTCTGGACGTTTACCGGGACCAGGTTGGTATCCGTACCATCGAGGTAGACCAATCCCTCGATCCGGAGGAACCGGGCACCCGGTTCTTTACCTTCGTCCTTAATGGCGTGCCCCTCTTTGCCCGGGGTGCGGACTGGATTCCGGCCGATTCCTTCGTTGCCCAGGTGGATGAGGATCGCTACCGCGACCTTCTGAGGCTGGCGGTGGAAGCCAACATGAACTGCCTGCGGGTGTGGGGTGGTGGCATCTACGAGAAACGGGCCTTCTATCAACTGTGCGACCAGTTTGGTCTGCTGGTCTGGCAGGATTTCATGTTTGCCTGCGCGCTCTATCCCGATTTCGATCCAGACTTCGTGGCGCAGATCGAAGTGGAGGCAGATGCCGTGGTTCGCCGTTTGCGCAACCATCCCTCCATCGCCATGTGGTGTGGCAGCAATGAAAACATATGGATCGACGACCTGGTCAACTGGGATGAGCCAGGCCGCGACTTCCCCGGAAAAACGATCTACCACCAGGTTTTACCGGACATCGTCGATCGATTGGACGGCACCCGTTTGTACTGGCCCTCCAGCCCCTTTGGCGGCAACGATCACAACGACGAGCGTCAGGGAAACCGGCACAATTGGCAGGTCTGGCATGGTGCTGAGTTGCCGCGTCGCTTTGGCGAGGAACCCCGGCGTGATTTCTCGCCGGACGGCGTTTCCTTCCGGCACTATGGGCACGACATGGCTCGATTTATCAGCGAATTCGGCATGCATGCTTCGCCGGTGCTGGAAACTTTGCGGCGCAATGTTCCCGAAACCGGGCTGCGTTTCGCAAGCCCCGAGCTGCTCTATCGCAACAAGGACCGGCCAAAGGACAAGGGAAACATGTTGATGCGGGCCCACACGGGCTTACCCGCGTCCCTTCAGGAGTACGTCGATTTCTCCATGATTGCCCAGGCGGAGGGGCTCAAGTTCGCTCTTGAACATTACCGGCGGCGCAAGTTTCACTGCAGCGGCACTCTCTTCTGGCAACTGAACGACTGCTGGCCCGGCCTGAGTTGGAGCGTTCTTGACTACTATCACTTTGCGAAAGCCGGCTATTTTTACGCAAAACGGGCCTATGCCCCGCTGATGGCCTCCTTTCAGTCGGAAGTCGACGGCAGTGTTTCCTTGTGGGTTGTCAATGACACGTTGGCTGAGTTGCATGACTCGGCCCTGTGGACGCTGGCGACATTTGATGGCGAAACCATTCATCAGGGATCGCAAGGCTATTCCCTGGACGCAAACGTATCCCGCCTGGTGACCAGTATCCCTGCCGAGCTTTTGCGCCGGGCCGATCCCAGGGCAAGCTTTCTCCATGTTCGCTCGCAAGGCAGCCTGTTTCCAGATAACCGGCACTTCTTTGTGGAAATCAAGGATCTGCTTCGGCCGCAAGCAAACCTGGAAGTAGGTATCAGCGAGGCGGAAAGGGGGCTGGATGTCCAGATATCCAGCGACCTGTTCGCCTACTTCGTTCAAGTCGTGGTCCCCGTCCAAGGCACACGCTTCTCTGACAACTACATCGATCTACTGCCGGGAGAGAAACGGCTTATTCAGGTCCGTCACGCCGGCGACCGTGCCTTGACGAAGGATGACGTTGTCGTATCCTGTCTCCCCGGAACCAGCGCCACGATATGACAGATCGGCCCGTAGCAATAGACCTGTCGCTGGCAGAAGAGCCGCTGGCGACATCCGGCGAAAGCGACACATTCCAACTCGATCAGGTGCTCACCATCGGCGTGGGGCACCTGACCCATGATATCTTTACCGCATTTCTTGCACCCCTGCTTCCTCTGATCCAGACCAGGCTCGGCCTGGGCTACGCTATGGCCGGAAGCCTGGCGATTTTCGCCCAGCTGCCCAGTCTTCTCAACCCCTTCATCGGTTACATGGCGGACAGGGTCAGCGTACGCTATTTCGTCATTCTGGCGCCAGGTGTCAGCGCGACTCTTTACAGCCTGATAGGGCTGGCGCCAAGCTACGCTGCATTGGCCATTCTCTTGTTCGCAGCCGGTATCAGTATTGCTGCCTTTCACGCCCCCGCGCCGGCCATGGTTGCCAAGGTGTCTGGTCCCCGGGTCGGCACGGGAATGAGTGTCTTTATGGCTTCTGGCGAGTTGGCCCGGGCCATTGGTCCGATCTTCGCTGTGGCAGGGGTGGCGTGGTTCGGTTTAGAGGGCATATGGCGATTGGCCGTGCTGGGTTGGCTGGTATCTGCCTTCCTTTTCGTGCGCCTTCGGCGGGTTCCGGCGACGCCAAGGACCCCGGGAAACTCCGACATGGCTGACTTCTGGCATACAGCACGGCGTGTGTTTCCCTCTCTTACCTGGCTGGTTAGCGGACGAATCTTCATGTTGGCGGCAGTGACAACCTATTTGCCCATCTATATGAGCGATGAACGGGAGGCCGGCCTCTGGATGGCAGCAGCAGCCCTGACGATTCTGGAAGCCGCGGGGGTAGCCGGCGCGTTGCTGGCCGGTACGCTGAGCGACCGGCTGGGGCGTAAGCGGGTCCTGCTGGTGCTCATGAGCGTGGCGCCGCTTCTTTTGTTCGCTTTTGTGTCTGGCCCCGAGTGGCTGGCAGTACCCCTGCTGGTCGCTCTGGGGTTTACAGCTATTTCCCCGCAGCCGGTGCTGTTGGCTCTGGTGCAGGATCAGTTTCCCAGAAACCGCGCCCTGGCCAACGGCACCTTCCTGGCCATCAGCTTTGTCGTCCGGGCCGCGGGCATCTGGCTCGTTGGTGTTATTGCCGACAGCTACGGGCTGAACAGTGCCTTTGCCTTCAGCGCCTTCTTTGCCTTGTTCAGTATTCCTTCAGTGTTTCTGTTGCCGTCGAAAGAGGTTGAATGAGGCAGGTTCGGCCTGGCGGTCTGCAAAGAAACTCGCGATTTCCCGACCAACCGAGTGTCATCCCCGCGCGGGCGGGGATCCAGGGCGTGAACTCCTGGACTCCCGCGTTCCCCGTGCTCGCGAGGATGACAGCGGGAGTGACGGATACGTGAGTTTGTTGTACCGGCGATCCCGTTGCGGCGGTGGGATGGGTAACTCTCAATGACAAGAGAGGGCCTGTCACTGCGAGGAGATCGAGCGACGTCAGCGCGAGAGAAAGGGCTGCAGGAGCAATCCAGCGAGATCGACGTGGCAGTCTCATTCACGGTTGAGAGGATGGTTTGTTAACCGACTCTGAGATTGCCACGTCAGCACGCCACGCCAGCAGGTGTACCGTGAGGTAGCAGGCGGTGCGTGAGCCACGCCGGCCCGAACCCCGGCTCGCAATGACAGCAGACCTCTGTCACCGCGAGGAGTTCCTCTGAATTCCAACGAGATCTGATGAGTCCCTACGCCGTTGACGTCAATAGAACCTCTCGAATCCGTCCGGCATACGCTGCGCTTTCCGCATCACCGGTAACAAAGCTGATCTGATCTGGCGATTTTACACCCAGGCCCAACTCCACCGCCCGGGCCAGCTGCTCCTGTTCGAACACGGATCCGCGCTCGACGTCGCGGGTGGTCTCAAACATGCGCAAGATGGCAACACCGGCAGCATCGATGGCAACGCGGTCGGTGCCCGCCAGAATGACTCCGGTTTCGGCCTTGGTGCCGGTGGCCGGTCCTCCCTTGACGAAGGCCTCCACGCCATCCAGAACGATAAGGGCCGGATCATAGGCCGTATTGATTTCGGCGATCATCTTGCGCTGGTCGCTCGTGCCGTGCAGCTCGTTCATGAAGTTGTAAGAATCGTGATGTTTGGCGACGAACCCCACCGAATTCTTTAGCGAAAGGGTGAAATGCCCACCGTAGCGGTGGGTCTTCAGATTGCAGGTCTGCACCACGCATTCGGCATCCCGAAGCATCCTTGGTACAGGAAACCCCCGTGCCCAGTGGAACCCGTCGCCATCGATGATGGTCCAGGCATCGGCCGGCAGGTCCTCAAAGGCCACCGCCTCTGCACCAAATTCATCAACTAATTCAAAGACACCTTTTTGCTCCATTACCCGATGGGTATTGCCCATGCCACTGCGATCAGCCAGGGTGATGGCGTGGGCCTCCATGTCGCTCAGGCTGGCAAGCAGTATTCGTAAAACGTCATCATGCGTGGAGCCGGGCGCGGGGTCAGCGCTGTTGAAGTTTGGTTTGAACAGCACATGACGGCCGCGAACAGGGTTGATGCCCAGCAGCTCAAGCGCCTGGCGTACACCTGCTGCTCGATCGGTGGTGCTGACGAGAGCGATGGTTGCCAATGATTGATCAGGCGCGGCCGCGGGCGAAGATTGGGCTTTCGGCTTAGCGGAGGTTCCGGAAGAAGCCGGCTGGCCGGAGGCAGCGGGCGTATCGGTGGATCTGGCTGTCTCCCCGGGCGGAATCGGGTATGTGCAGGCGTCGGTCAGTGGCGCCAGGACCGCGGCGCTGCCCAGCGCGATCAGGTTCCTGCAGAATTGTCGGCGATTCATCGGAGCACCACCTTTCGATCCGAATCCGCGAAGTACTCGATAGTGCTTACCAGACCCACTGATCACGGTTTCCGGTGGCAGTTCCGGCGAGACCGACTACGGTGCCCCCGAACCAGGACCAAGATGCTTCAACATGACAATTGGGTCTGAACCACTGGGGTTGTGGATGGTGACCCCTTCCTGCGCAGCCCGGTAGGAGACGAAGTACTCGTCGTAGGTCAATTGTCCGAAGCGAATCAAGGCCGGCGTCTCAATGGGCCACCTCTGGGCCGCTGGCTGGGACGACCCGGTCCCCATCGAGCCATGCCCTTGCACCACGATCAAACCGTAGGGACCGCTGTCCCGAATCGTAACCGTACGCCCTGGCAGAACGGTGAGTTCCTTGGCGGCGAAATATTCGTTGCCGTAAGTGATCCAGTTCTCCACGTACCCGGCCTCTTTCATCTCCTCCGGCGGTTTCACCGGAAGCGGATTCCTGAAAAATACCGCTTTGAAGTCGGGAATCGTGTTGATCTCCCAGTCCAGCATGGAAATGATGTAATCCATATCCTGTTTGTGCTTCTCGGGCACATGCATGACCAACTGCTCCCATCCGATGGGCATGTCGTTGGTCATCGACTCGAACATGGCATAGATATCGCTGGCCCACTGGGGCTCGTAGGTGCAGAGGCTTCCTGGTGCGTGCAACAGGCCCGGCGGTATGTACCAGCCTGTGCCCGTTTCCAGGCGATAGGCCCTGGACAGGTCGGTAATGCGGTTGTCCCCCTCGTTCCAGATTTCCAGGCAACGGATCACCTGTTCTTTGCTGGTTCCTGGCTCCAGGCCAAAGAAGGTGTGGGGGAAATCAGCGCCATAGTTGTTGAGTTGCGGCGGAAAGAAATAGGCCTCGGGTTTGGATTTCTGTCCCACATTGGCAGCGTGTTCCTCCATCTGATGCATGTGGTGGGGCAGTGGTCCTTTGTTGTCGAAGAACTTGGAGTAGATGGGCCAGCCGCCGTGTTTCTGCCACATGGCTTCGCCCAATAATTCAGCGCCCTCGTCCGCTACCAGGTCCGCCAACAGAACCCGCTGGGGATCGTCATTTTCCCCAGAAACCGCGTAACTCAAACCTTCATTGGGAGTGGTCAACGGGCCGTTGTCCGCCCTGGTAGTGGATGACAACCAGCGCTCATCGATACCGCCCCGATGCGCACCGAAGGCGTAGTAGTCGTTTGGATGAAGTTTGATACGCCTGCCTGGAATGCAGAATACTCGAGGCACCCAGGTTGGTGCCAGCCGTAGAATACCCTTTCCTTGTTCAAGGATGTTGTTGGTCATGGTTGTTTCCTATTTCAGTTCAATGGCCGGAAGCTCGCCGACTGCCGCCTTGTCCAGTCGCTCGGAAGTTTTTCGATCGCTTTCTTCGACAAACTCAAATATACCACCCCTTGCTCGATATGGTCAATCTGCTCGACCGGAACGGTGACATGGCTGATCGCCGATGACCGCCCGCAACCGACCACAAACCGCGGTCTGCGGTCCGCCGTCTGCTGTCTTCTGAAAGCCGCCTCATACCTGACCGAACTGCAGGTTCACCTTGTAATCATGTTGATCGATGATTTCTACCGCGAACAACTGTTCGTCCCGATCGTACACACCCCAGACCAGGTTTGGATCGATCGGAATCTCTGGTGTACCGGCGCCGGCGAGTTCAATGGTCAGGTGGGGGTGCCGTCGATGATGTTCGTAATCCAGACCTACAAGGGTAATCGATCCTGTTTGAGCTACGGGAGTCATGGAGCCTGTGCCTTGCTCTACATGAACCGATTTTCCACCGAAGTTCTGATTGAGCTCCTCGAAGAAAGCTGTCCATTGGGATGCGGGAATCATCCTGGGTTGGTGGGTGGGATCGTGATCCATAAGATTCTCCTTTTCGCCGGTAGTATTTTGGGGCCATCGAAGCTGAGCCGTCATGGGCCGGCATCATACCAATTTTACCCAGCTTCGTCGACCCCGCAAGTAGGTTTGCATCGGTTGTTTCGCATGACCCGATCCGCCAATGCACCATCGCCCTGTTTCTCTTTTCGCCGCGTCCCTCTATTCCAGTGATTTTCGGTACTCCAACCAGGCCGGTAGTTCCTGGAAACCAAATCGAAGATTCAGCAGAAACATCGGGTTGTCTTCGTGATTGTCAGTACGGATTTCGGGCGGCCCACCTTCGGACGATGTCAGGGATTTGGCATAGGAGATCGCCTGCACCTTGAGAGCGGTTGCGATACCCTGGCGCCGATAGTCGCGCAGAACGCCGGTTAGCCCTGTATAGAGGATGGTGTCGGTTGCCTCGCTTGCCCAAAGGTTTGTCAGACCTATGTAGCGGTCTTCGTCGAGCGCAACCAGAAAGCCGTTGGGCATCAGGTTGGGGTTATCTTCGAGCCTCTTAGCGAAATGTTCGAAGGGTACGGGTGTAAAGTCGTCATGCCACGGGATATCCTGCATGATTATACGATCCAGATCGAATAATCGCCGGAGGTGGTCGGGATAGATGGCATCCAACTCGCCAAAGGTTCGGATGGTGATACCCGAATCCTGCATGGCCTGAACCACGCCGGAGAACCGCTCAGGCTCAAACGCTGCCGGGTCCAAAACCGAGCATGGCGAACGGGAGGCCATCTGGAAGCCACGGTCTTCCAGAAACCGTTGGCCTTCCGGCTTGTCCTCCCGGGTGAGGGCATCGATTGAACGGGGATCGGAAGGCTGCAGCTCTGCAATAATATGGTCGTAGAGCATCCCGCCGATACCCTGTTGCTGGAAATCTGGAAGGATCAGGATTTCCAGGTAGTACTTCCGGGGATCGAACGCCCAGGACATGTGGCCATATTCGGCGAACGCAACACACTGAACGGGCTCGGCGGCAATCTTTTCCCGAATCACCAACACCCGTCGAAAGAGATGCTCCGGTATCCGTTGCCTGTCCCGGCGTGCCTGGAAGGAGACGTTGACAGGCATATCGGGCCAGATGGCGTTTCGGATCGCCACGATGGCCTCGTAATCTTCGGAGCTGCCATTGAAGGGTCTGGTACTGAACATCGTTTCCTCCAGTCGAGAATAGATATCCTGTCAGCTGCCTATGGCAGCATGTCGGAATGTCAAAATGCCAGAACGGGAACAGGAGTTTTCGTAGGTCCGGCTACCAGCCGGACGATCTGGTGTACCAGAGATGTCACGCTGATAGCGATGACCTACAAAACTCGCGTTCGCAAATTGGCTTCAGTTTTTTTCACCGGTTCACCGTGTCCTCGTATCGCCGTGTCGGACAAGGGCTTGGATTCCGATGGGGCCGAACTGACGCCAGACGCGCAGACTTCCGGTCCCGCCAGGAGATCGGAAGTCTGATTGAACGATGGCTTTCAGGCCGGAATCCGATCGGCCTGCCGGTCTTCGGGATTAGCCCAGATCCTCTGTCGCTGCTGCTGCGCCCAGTTCGGCAGCGCCTTCGGCGATCTCGGCGATTCCTTCAGCCTCAATCTCCGCGGCAATCTCAGCATCCTCGGCGGCCATTGCCAGCTCGTCGATGCCCTCCAGGCCCAGTAAGAATCCCCCAGCAGCCAGTTCGGCCGCGCGCTCCGAGGCCAGCTCGGAAGCAGCAATCCGAAGCGCTCCCTCGTCGATCTCCTCAATGCCCAACTCGGCGATGTGCAGACCGGTGGCATCCATTAGTTCTGCCAGGCTCTGCTGAGCGGCTGATCGCAGAATAACATCCCCGGCGATCTCCTGCAATCTGGCTCCGCGATCACCCAGCACTGCGCTCAACACCGGCATCTCCAGCGCATCCACCACATCACCGATGGTCTGAAGCTCTCCCGCCATGCGGCCCAGCTCCAGGCCCCGGTCCAGGTCTCCCAGGCTCATCAGACCAACCGCAGCGCTCATGGCGCTGACATCGTCTGAGGCCATCAACAGCTCGGCGCCCTCAGCCAGATCGGTGACCCCGGCCTCACCGACCACATCGGCCAACGCCGCCAGGCGATCTGCCACGATCTCGGCGTCAACCGCCCTGGTCAAATCGGAGGCGGCGGCCATTGCTTCGGCCACGGCCAGATCGGCCACTTCCTCTCCCAACTCGAGGGTATCGAGACCCTCTTCCACCAACTCATCACCTTCTGCGGCTATAAAGGTTGCAGCTGCTTCAGCGGCCGTATCCTTGTCTTTCTTTGCCATGTTCCATTTTCTCCTTTTGGAATATTGATTGCCCTCGCAGGCAAGCGAAAACTGATTGAACTCTACAAGCCCAGACCTGAACTGAGTTCCGCCAGGGCAGCCTTCTCCTGGTCACTGACGCGCACGCTGCCGATTCCTAAGAATCCACCCTCGCGTCCCGCCT
Organism: Chloroflexota bacterium; assembly: GCA_034717495.1. Taxonomy (NCBI): domain Bacteria; kingdom Bacillati; phylum Chloroflexota; species Chloroflexota bacterium. The sequence continues at coordinate 97,900 of JAYELL010000001.1, forward strand.
CGGCCGTCGCCTGAGCGACACCCATTATCCACTTTTTGTAGCCCGTGGCTTCTTCTGCACTGCCTTTTTCTGCCACCAGGTTGGCGGCTTCTTCGATCTCGGTCAGCATGGCGGCCTTGGTAGCTTCCGGATCCTTCTTCTGCTCGTCGGTGAGGTCGAAATCCGATTTGGCGTCCTTGTCCTTGGATTTATCCTGGAAATCGGCCACCAATGCACCGACCAGGTCTTGAGCGTCCTCGGGCACGGGCTGTGCCAGGATCGCCTTGCTCATACCGGCGGTCTCTTTGAATACACTGGTCACGGCCAGATCGGCGATGATAAGATAGGTGCCGGCCAAAATCGGGGCCTGCATGAGTTGGCCCCACTCTTCCGCGGTATAATCTGTTTTCGTGGTCACAATTCTCTCCCTGGTTTGGATGGCGTTGAGGCTTCAGCCGGTTTCGTGTCTGACCGACCAAAGCATACTGAACAATTGCCGTTTCGTACATGGATTGCTCCGATTATACCCGCGGCATGCTGATAGCGCAAAAAATCAGTTTCTCAGACCTGGGTTATTCCCGCAGATAGCGCATAGTCCCTGTGTATTCCCAGGCGGGATTTCATTTGACAGCGCGACACCGCTGTGTTATCATCTCTTTGCAACATCTGTTCAAGCCTGTTCATCTGTTCAAGTGAGGCGCCGATGCGTTCCGATGCCGACAGGCACACGCTCTTGTACAAGATCGCCAAGGCCTATTACGAGGACGGGCTCACCCAGCACCAGATCGGTCGACGCTTTAGTCTCTCCCGCGTCAAGGTCTCGCGCCTTTTGCAGGAGGCACGAGATGAACGAGTTGTCCAGATTGCCATCGTTTCTTCCATTGACTCCAACGCGGACCTCGAACGTGAACTGGAAGCTCGCTTTGACCTTCTGGAGGCCGTCGTCGTCACCCCTGCGGACTACAGTGCTCCCGTGATTCTTCAGGAACTGGGTACTGCAGCGGCTAATCATCTGATGCGCTGCCTGCAGGGCAAGGAGATTGTGGCCCTGAGCTGGGGCACTACCCTGCATGCCGTGATCGAGGCGCTGCCCGCTCAGAACTGGCCCGATCTGAAGGTCGTGCAGATCCTTGGTGGCGTTGGTGATCCAGAGGTCGAAGTTCATGGCAACGATCTCTCCCGCCGGATGGCTCAATCCTTTGGCGCCCAACTTCGTTTCATGCCATCCCCGGGTATCGTTGGCAGCAGGCAAGTGCGCGACGCGTTGATCGGCGATCCCCAGATTGCGTCAAGCCTGGCATTGGGCCAACGGGCCGACGTGGCGCTGGTAGGCATCGGTGTGCCTATCCCGGGATCGGTGGTCGACCGGGCAGGTATTCTATCGAAGGATGAGATCGTCGAGTTGGCGAACCTCGCTGCTGTGGGTGACATTGCTCTGCGATTCTTCGACAAAAACGGCCAACCCACCCAGCACGCGATCAACGATCGTATCGTTGGCCTGGATATCGACCAAATGAGGCGGATACCCCGCAGGATCGGTGTGGCTGGTGGTAGTGACAAACACCAGGCGATTGGCGCAGTGCTGCGTGGCGGCCTCGTCAATGTTATCGTGACCGATGAGCGCAGCGCCAGATATCTGCTCACCAGCTCCGGAAAGGCCCCGGATTCAGCCAACGGGATAGCAGCTCAGGCGACGATTGGCAACACCGTGCGATCGCCTGGCGAACTGGTTCATGGGTGAAGGATTATCAGGATAACCTCCTGGAAGGGTAGTGGATTCATGTCAGATTATCTTCTTGGTCTCGACTATGGCACCGGCGGTGCCAAGGCCTGTATTATCGACCCGGAGGGCAACGTCCTGGGCTTTGCTTTCGAGGAATATCCTTTCTATCATGACCATCCCGGCTGGTCGGAGCACGATCCCGATCGCTACTGGACTGTCGCCTGCCAAATGATCCAGGAATGCATCTCGCAGGCTCGCATTCAACCAGCCGAAATCAAGGGGCTTGCAGTTTCTTCCGCCTTGCCTTCCATGGTAATGGTGGACGAGCAGCACCAGCCAATTCATCGCGCCTACAACCTGATGGATAGGCGTGCAACCCGGGAGGTTGAATGGCTCAAGGAGAATATCGGCGAGCAACGGATCATGGATATCACGGCCAATCGTATCGAGGATCATCCTGCCCTGGTCAACCTGTTATGGGAAAAGACCAACCGTCCCGAGTCCTATGGGCAGATCTGGAAAGCCCTTACCATCGATGGTTTTATCACCCTCAAGTTGACCGGCAGGCCGGTGGTTTGTCACGGCGGCGCGCCCTTCTACGGCGTGGCCTACAACCTGGTCGAGGAGAGCTTCGACCAACAGATGTTGAACGACATCGGGATCGATGGCAGCCTGATACCGGAGATCCATCGCAGCGAGGAGATCATCGGCGAGGTGACCTCTGCCGCCGCCGCTGAGACGGGCCTGGCAGCGGGCACGCTGGTCTGCGCCGGACAGGTTGACTTCAATGCCAGTTGCATCGCTGCCGGCATCGTCGACGAAGGCGACATCATGAGCAACCTGGGCACGGTTGGCAACTTCGGCGTCATATTCACCGACAAGGCCTTCCCCTATTCACCTGTGGGCCTCTCCATGATTAACCTGGCCTTTACCGTGGACTCGGCCAATACCTTGATGACCATTCCCTCGACCACCACCGGCGGCCAGTCGATTCGCTATCTGCGGGACGAATTTTCCAAGTACGAGATCGAGGTGGAGCGGGTGCTGGGTATCAGTTCGTATGATCTGCTCAATATGCAGGCAGCCGAGGTTCCCTTGGGCAGCGACGGTTTGATCATTCTCCCCTACCTGATGGGTGAACGAACGCCCATTTGGGATACCACTGCCCGGGGTGTCATCTTCGGTCTCTCGTTGAACCATACCAAGGGCCACATCGTACGTGCCATGATGGAGGCGGTAGCCTTTGCCCTGTACGACTCCTACCGCCTGATCGAAACATCTGGATTGAAGCTGAACACCCCCATGGTGCTCAACGAGGGTGGCGCGGTCAGCAAGCTCTGGCGCCAGATCATTACAGATGTGTTCAACGTGCCCACAGTGCTGGTCAAACGACGGACAGGTGCTCCCTTTGGCGACGCAATCCTTGCCGGGGTGGCTACTGGTGTTTTCGACGATTATTCAGTTGCGAAGCAGTGGGCAGAATATGTCGACCGCATGGAGCCGATTCCAGGCAACCACCAGCGCTACATGCCTTATTTCGACCTTTACAAAGACCTTTATGAACATGTCAAGGAGGATTTCAAAACGTTGGCGAAGCTACGAGGACAGCTATAGCAGATGAAAGGAAGAAAATGAGCACCTCCCTCGGCAAGCAGGTGCGGCTGCACAGGTTGCAGAACCCGCAGTCGGGCCGGATCCTGACGATAGCCATTGACCATGCGCCCAGCTATGGCGTGCTGCCCGGCCTGGAGGATATCCAGGCGGTGATCGACCGCGTGGCCGCTGGCGGCCCCGACGCGGTCATGCTGATGAAAGGTCCTGCCCAGCGCTGTTTTGCGCCGTATGCAGGTGATATATCGTTGATACTCAAGTCGTCGACGCTGTCCCCATTCCATCCGACGCAAGACGTTTGGGTGAACCCGGTTGAGGATGCGCTTCGTTTGGGTGCAGACGCGATTTCCATGGCTCTGACTGTGGGCAGCGAGCAGCAGGCGGCGCTGGTGTCCAACCTGGCAGCGCTGGTACGGGAAGCGGAGCAGGTTGGGCTGCCCGTGATCGTACACGCCTACCCGAACGGCGAACTGGTGCCGCCAGACCAGATCTATTCGGCGGAACAGGTCAGCTACGCGGCTCGCCTGGGCATGGAGTTGGGCGTCGACATTGTCAAGACCTTCTACACCGGTTCGGCTGAGAGCTTCGGCACCGTAGTGGAGGCGGCCGCGCCTGCCCTAGTCGTGGCTGCCGGGGGACCGCGCCTGGATAGCGACGCCGATGTGTTGACTATGGCGTTCGCGGTCAAGGAGGCGGGCGCGGCGGGCCTGACGTTTGGGCGCAACGTGTGGCAGAGTGACAGCGCCCCATCCACGATCCGCGCGCTGGCGGCCGTGCTGCACGAGGAGGCTTCGGTAGACGAGGCGCTGGCGTTGTTGCCATCACAGGAAAGTGTTTGATCATGCCGCTGGTCAATTTCAGGGAAATCCTGCAGGATGCCACCGATGACCGATACGGTGTGCCATGTCTTCTCGGTGGCAACCTTGAAATGGTCGTTGGCCAGATCAGGGCAGCAGAGGCATGTAATTCGCCCTTGATCCTCGCCTTCAATCAGGCCGTTACACCTGATGTGCCTATGTCTATCGGTCTGCCGATGATTGTCAATGCGGCGCGAGAGGCTGCCGTGCCGGTAGCAACCATCCTGGATCACGGGATGCACCTTGAGCCAGTGGTGCAGGCCATTCACCTGGGAAGTTCCTCGGTGATGTACGACGGGTCTGGCCTGCCCTTCGAGGAAAATGTGCGACAGACGGCGGAAATCGTGCGGATCGCCCATTCCGTCGGGGTCGGCGTTGAGGCAGAACTGGGCGGCATAGGTGGCTCGTCACTGGAGGTAGGTGCGGCTGGACCCGAGCCGAGTTTCACCGATCCCGAAATGGCTGCAGAGTTCGTCGAAAGGACCGGCATCGATGCGCTGGCAGTCTCTTTTGGCAATGCCCATGGCCCTTATCAGGCAGATCCCGAGCTTGAACTGGACAGGGTTAAAAGAATCCGTGAACTGGTCTCGATCCCGCTGGTGATGCACGGCGCCTCCGGCCTGGTTGACAGCCAGTATCGGGAGATTGTAGAGAGTGGAATCAGCAAGATCAACTATTACACAGCCATGGCTCGCGATGCCGCCCGGGATTTACGGGACTTGATGCTTGAGACCGAAGAGAACGGCCTCATTTATCACCACATTATTAAACGATCTATCGATTTCTATTATCAGGAAACAGAAAGATTACTTGTTGTTTTGGGTTGTGCCGGCAGGATTGCTGCCGGTGAGCGATTCAGGACTTACTGAAGGAAGTTCAGAATGGAACTCTATGAAAACCTGTCGAAGCTGGAAGCAGCCGGTACGCCGATCCGGGTGGGCCTGGTAGGTTGCGGCCAGATGGGATCGGGCATGGTCCATGTCACCAATCAGATGGCCGGCATGAAAACCCGCGCGATCGCCGATATCGATGTCCAACTTCCCATCAAAACCTTCCGCAAGATCGGTGTTCCGGAGTCGGATATCTGCGTCACAGCCAATCGTGGCGAGGCGCAGGATGCGTTGGCCCAGGGCAAGGTATTGGTGACCGAGGATGCCCTGCTTCTGACCCAGCTGGATGGCCTCGACAGTATCGTCGAAGCGACAGGATACACGGAGATCGGCGCTCAGGTCGCGTGGCATAGCATCATGAACGCCAAAAACGTAGTGATGCTTAACGTGGAAACCGATGTGACGGTCGGCGTATACCTTAACGAGTTGGCCAGACAGGTGGGTTGTGTGTACACAGTGGCCAGCGGCGACGAGCCCGGTGTGTGCAAGATGTTGTACAACTTTGCCCGCAGTCTTGGCTTCGAAGTGGTATGCCTGGGCAAGGGTAAAAACAACGTCATCGACTACTATGCCACGCCCGATACCTGTCGCGAGGAAGCCCTCGGCAAGGGCATGAATCCCAAGATGTTGGCGGCATTCAAGGATGGTACCAAGACCATGGTTGAACTGGCTGCCATGTCCAACGCTACTGGACTGGTACCCGATGTGCCTGGCACCCATGGCCAGAAGGTCGACCTGCCCGATCTCAACAAGATGCTTGTGCCGGTGAAGGACGGCGGCATCTTGAGCCAGCCCGGTTGTGTTGAGTACACCACTGGAAAGGTGGCGCCAGGTGTCTTTGCCGTCATTACCTCCCCAGACCGGCGAATTCGTGTCGATATGAAGTTCCTGGCCATGGGTGATGGTCCCTACTATACGCTGTATCGGCCTTATCATCTGTGCAACGTCGAGACGCCCATCTCCATTGCTGAGGCGGTCATCTACGGTGAAACAACGCTTGTTTCCAGGGACCTGGTATCAGAGGTGGTTGCCATCGCCAAACGGGATCTGGCGCCCGGAGACGTGGTAGATGACCTGGGAGGCTTCGATTTCTTCAACCGTATCTACGCCTACGGGCAGGCTAAGGCGGCCAGGGGCATTCCCATGGGCCTGACGCCGGGCGGCACCGTGCTGAAGTCTATTGCCAAGGGCGAGATGTTCACTGAGGATAATTTCGCACCCGATTCCAGCCGCTTTGCCTTCAAGTTGCGCACCATTCAGGACGAAATGCTGGCGAGACGTGATTCGTGAAACCTGAAGCGCCGTGCGTGATCCGGTGTGCGCGGGACGCCATACCTGACACGCATCACGCACTAACCAGCATATCTTTGAGAAATTACCTATGACACCCACTACCATGCAAGCTGTAGTCGTGCGAGCGCCGATGGAATTTGGCGTGGAGGAAGTGCCCCTGCCTCAGGTGGACCCGGGTGGCCTTCTCCTTCAGGTTGAGGCCTGCGGTCTATGTGGTTCAGACCTGCGCACGTTGAGGGGCGGCCATCGTAAGGTGACCTTTCCCTGGATCATCGGTCACGAGATTTGCGGCACCGTTGTCGAAACGGGCACAGACTACCGCGGTCCCTGGCAACCCGGTCAGCAGCTTGCCGTAGGGCCCATCGTCTACTGCGGAACCTGCGACTTTTGCCAGGATGGGCGATACGAGTTGTGCGAGAACTACCGCGAGATCGCCCAGGCCTGGCCTGGCGGCCTGGCAGATTACATCGCGCTTCCCCCGGAGAGCATTCGTCTCGGCAACGTTCGGGCAGTGTCCGCAGGAGTCGACCCTGCCTTCGCTGCCATCACCGAGCCTATCTCTTCCTGTCTGAGCGCGCAGGAGAAGGGCCAGGTAGGCTTGGGCGATACCGTGATGGTCATTGGTTCGGGACCAGTCGGTTGTATCCACATTGCCCTGGCCCGTGCACGCGGTGCCTCGAAGATATTCATTGCCGATATCGTCGATGAAAGGCTCAGGCTGGCGGAAGCGTTCGAGCCTGACGCAACGATCAACGTTTCCGAACGCGATCTGGTGGAGGAAGTGCGAAGACTGACCGGCGGCAAGGGGGCCGATGTGACGGTGACAGCAACCCCGGCGCCTGTTGCCCAGGTCCAGGCTGTCGAACTGACCAGAAAGGGTGGTCGTATTCTACTGTTCGGTGGTCTACCCAAGGATCGCAGCAAACCCGGCGTGGATATGAATATTGTCCACTACAATGCCTTGCATCTCATCGGCACGACCATTTTTGCTCCCCGGCATCACCGGCTGGCGGTGCAGTTGGTCGAGTCGGGGCGGTTTCCCATGGACAAACTGGTTACCCACAGGTTTCCACTGTCCGAGTTCAACGCCGGCGCAACTATGGCGCTGGAAGGAAAGGTCTTGAAGGCTGTTTTCCTGCCTGGTGTTGGCTGATACCGGCTGTCAAGCAGCTAACTGGTGATTTCGTGATCGCAAACATTACACAATCTCAGGTTCTCCAACGTCTTCAGGAGCATGGATTGCAGCACACTGTCGTGGAACTCGATGGCGGCGCGCGTATTGTTGTAATGCAGCGGGGCGGCCGAATTCTGGGCCCATTCCTCCCTGGCGACGGTGGCAGCATTCTCTGGCTCAACGATGTTTGGGCCGACTCCGATGCCTTCAGTGCCTATCTTGCCGGCAACGAGTGGAACCTGGGTGGTGAACGTGTATGGATCGCACCGGAAATCCAGTTCAGTGTACGCGATCGCTACGATTTCTGGAACACGGTGCAATGTCCCCCGGCAGTTGATCCGGGAAACTATTCGCTGGATCAGGCGTCAGCGGGCGAGGTCACACTGTGCCAGCGCATGGTGTTGGAGGCCTACAATATTGCCAGCGGGAGCAAAGAACTGTATCTCAAGCGGCATATCCGGCCAGCAGCCAACCCGTTGCGGGCATTGAGCCAGTTCAAAGAGCTGATGGATGGTGTCGGCTACGCGGGCTACGAGCATGCTGTTGAGCTGTCGGAAACGACATCAGATGACATTGTGAGTGAAGGCTGGAGCCTGCTCCAGTTGCATGCGGGTGGTATTCTGATTATTCCGGCTTCCCCCAAGGTGGAGTACAGTGATTATTTTGACCCTATTGACTCGGATCACCAGACAATTCATCAGGATGCTGGTTATGTGGCCGTTCGCATCAGCGGCCGGCGGCAATTCAAGGTGGGGTACAAGTCGGCGCACGTGCAGGGGCGACTTGCCTATCTCAGTCGCCTGAACGACAGCCATTTCTACCTGCTCATCCGCAACTTCTTCAACAACCCTTCGTCACTCTATGCGGAGGAACCACCTCATCTACCGGGTTGCCGAGGCCATTCGATTCATGTCTACAACGACGATGGTGATTTCGGCGGCTTTGGCGAACTGGAGGTCATGGCGCAGACGATCGGCGGTGAAACGGGCCGGCGCAGCAGCAGCGAGCAGTTCCTGTTCTGGCTGTTTGTAGGGCCGGGCGATCGGCTAGAGCTGCTGGCCGAACATCTGTTGGGCGTGCGCTTGATCGTGGACCTGCCCTGATCCCAGTCAGGCTACGGCTTGAACAGTTGGAATCCACTAACAAATCACCTGCTACTCACAGTGAACCGGACACCTTTCAAAGGAGAAACGATGCGATGAACGTCATGGACAGGAAGACCACCTTTGGCCTGATCGTAGGCTCGCGAGGGTTCTTCAATTCGGAACTGGCGGTGCAGGGCCGCAAGGACCTGCTGGCAAAGCTGGACGAACTGGGCTTCAACTACGTCATCCCGCCCGAAGATGCCACGCCCAACGGCGTTATCGAAACCTACGCCGATGCCAAGATTTGCGCCGAACTGTTCAAGCAGCGCCGGGATGATATCGATGGCGTTGTCGTGGTGCTGCCCAACTTCAGCGACGAGATGGGCGTTGTGTTCACCCTTGATATGGCCAGGCTCGACGTGCCGGTGATGGTGCAGGCTTGCGACGATGAGGATCCCATGAAGCTGCTCATCGACCAACGGCGGGATTCCTTCTGCGGAAAGATATCGGTCTGCAACAACCTCTACCAGTTCGGTATTCCCTTTACCGACACAACCTATCACACCTGCACGATCGGCAGCGATCTCTTTTCGAAGGACCTGGACAGGTTCGCCCGCATCTGCCGGGTCGTAAAGGGCCTGACCAACATGCGGATCGGCGCCATTGGTGCCCGTCCGACTCCGTTCCACACCTGCCGTTACAGCGAGAAACTGCTCCAGAGCACCGGCGTCACGGTAGTCACCGTCGATCTTTCCGAAATGATGGCTTCAGCCAATGCGCTACGCCAGGGCGGCGCGCAGGCGGTGACCGACAAGGTGGACCAGATCCGGGCCTATGGCACCATCCCGGACTATATCCAGGATGAGGCCATCATTCGACAGGCTGCCTGGTCCGTTGCCGTAGAGACTTGGATGGCCGAAAACGAGTGCGATGCCAGTGCCATCCAATGCTGGACCTCGATCCAGCTCAACTATGGCTGCGCCACCTGTTTGACTATGAGCATGATGGGTGAGAAGTTGATGCCCAGCGCCTGCGAGGTAGACATCACTGGAGCGGTGTCCATGTATGCCTTGGTACTGGCCTCGGGCAATGCCGCTGGCTTTCTGGACTGGAACAACAATTACGGTGAAGACCGGGACATGTGCATCAACACTCATTGCAGTAACTATCCCAAGAGCTTTATCGGCGAGACTCCGGAGATCTCCAACCTGGACGTGATCGGCGCGAGCGTTGGGGCTGACAAATCCTTCGGCGCTGTCAAGGGCCAGGTGGTTGCCGGGCCGATGACCTTTTTCCGCATGTCTACCGATGATACCCGGGGCGTGATCAAGTCGTATGTGGGCGAAGGTGAATTCACCGATGATCCCACCAATATTCAGGGCGGCTCTGCCGTCTGCCGGATCGGCAACCTGCAGCAGATGATGAAGTATGTCTGCAAGAACGGCTTCGAGCACCACGTTGCCCAGGTACGCGGCAATTGGGCCGACGTCCTGGAGGAAGCGATCGCGACCTACCTGGGTTGGGATCTGTACCGGCACCGGTAGCGCACTGTGGTCAGCAATCAGTGATCGCTTATCTGTGACCTGATCACCGAATAGCGATTACCGGTGACTGAAAAGAAGGAGGTGATGCCAGGAAAGAAAACATCAATTCGGCCGAATCGCTCATCGCGACCATTCACTTAGGAGGATTATGATGAGCAAGAGCGATCTAAATCGACGCCAATTCCTGCGCTACAGCGCCATCGCTGGTGCGGGAGTGGCCGCGGCTGCCTGTGCACAACCTGCAGCTCCACCGGCAGCGCAGCCGGTAGAACCTGAGGCTGAAGCGCCGGCGGCTGCTCCTGAAGCGGAGGCCCCTGCTGCCGAGGAAGTGACGCTGGATGTCATGTCCCTCGCAGAGTACGAGGGGCCCTACCGGGAGATATGGAACATCTTCGAGGCCGGCCATCCGGGCATCAAGATCAATGTGTTCTCGATCAACGAGGACACGGCTGCTGCCTACGAGGCCAAGGTTGCCGGTGGTTACCTGGCCGCTATCGAGCTGACCCAGGAGATGCAGATCTTCTTCGACAAAAACAACTACGAAATGGCCATCAACCTGGGCGAGCTGGACTTCCCCTGGTGGGATCGCTGGCAGTTCGATGTCAAGAACATCTGGGCAGATCTGCACGGCCTGCCCGGACCGAGGTCCCTGGACGTCTTCCAGGGTTTTGTGATGACCTGGCAGTACAACCAGGAACTCATGGAGCAGTCCGGCCTGGATCCCCATACCGACGTCAAGTCATGGGATGATCTGAAGAAATGGCTGGGAGATGGCGCCGAGTGGGTTGCCAAGACCGACGGCGTGGACTGGTTCTACAACCAGGCCTGGCACAATTGGGTCTTCGGCAATAACTACATGGATGCCCTGCCCCTGGCCTTCGCCGATGGTCAGCGCGATCGCCAGGTCGATTGCTGGCTGGGTCGGACCAAGTTCAATGCGGAGGATTCGCCCTATCGCCATGCCTACGAGTTCTTCCTCGCGGCCAATGACGAAGGTTGGATGCCGCCCAGCATGTGGACCCGCCAGTGGGAGGGCGACATGGAAGCCTCCTACATCGCCGGCAACTCCGTCATGATGTTGCACGGCCCCTGGGTGTGGGACAAGGCCCTGGCCGCCGGTTCCGACTTCGCTGTCAACGACATGCAGGAAGGCTTACCGGTCACACCGCCCGCTGAGGGACAGGTTCCGTGGATGCAGAGCGCACTGCCGCCTAACATCGACAACCAGTGGTTCCTGCGAATCGGCAACGAAGATACCCCCCACTGGGCACAGACCCAGGAGGCCTGGAACTGGTTCTGGAGCCCCGAGGCTGTGCCCTTCAAGGCTCAGGCCGAAGGGCGCTGGCCGCTGTATGACCTGGATGAACCGCTCGAACTGCAAGGACCGCAGTTTGTGCATGTCCTCAGTCAGATCGGCACACCCGGTGGAATCTGGGAAGATGCTCAGTTCGAGCAGAACCCGACCGGGAACCTGATGGCAAGCCCTTATCGCCTCAAGGGTTCCAAGGGTGTCTGGGACTGGGAGTCAAACAGCAACAACGAGGTGTTCGCCGACGTGTTGCAGGGCAAGATCACCGTTCAGCAAGCTCTGGACATTGCCCAGCGCAACTGGGAAGAAAGCTTCGAGATTCCGGAAGAGGTCACCAACGGCTGACATTCCTGCGTTCGTGGTGGGTGGCCTGGTGTCACCAACCGGTCACCCACCACATTCCTGAGGCGTGGTAAGCCTTACGATTCGCGTACCAGGCAGTTCGCCAGCGGAGATGCTTATGGCACCAACAACCGGACAGCAGTCCAACGGGATTACGGATAAATCAGGCAATCAACCCAGGATAAGCAAGCTGGAACGACGGCGTATTCTTCGTGATTGGGCCTTCATCACGCCGCAGCTCTTTCTTTTCGTCCTATTGACGATTGTGCCCTTCTTCGTCGCCATCCCGATCCTGTTCACCGACATGTCCCAGTTTAACGATCCAGCGATCAATCCGGTTGGATTGCGCAATTTCACGGCAATTTTCGATAATCCCAGTGTGCAACGTGACTATTTCCCGGCGCTGCGACGCACCCTTATCTTTGTGGTCTTTAATTATACGACGGTATATATCTTTGGATTGTCGCTGGCATTGCTCATGTACGAGGTTGGTTTCCGGGGCGGATTCTTCACCATCGTCTATCTGCCACTCATGGTGTCGGGTCTGGCGGTTGGTTACATGGCCGTGATGCTCTTCAGCCAGGAAACCGGAACGGCAAACCTGTTGCTTCAGGAAGTTGGGTTGTTGAAAAAACCGATTGATATCTTTTCTGCCGAGGGGACTGCCTTTATCTTGCCGGGCCTGGTTGGCTGGCGATACGCCGGCTACAACATGGCGATTTTTCTGGCTGGGCTTTTGGCGATTCCCAAGGAAACCATCGAGGCATCCATCGTAGACGGCGCGAGTTACTGGCAGCGCCTCTGGAAGGTCTATTTTCCCCAGATGCTGCCATCCTTTGTGCTGGCCACGACAATGTGTTTGATCGGCTCCTTCGCCGTTTTCGACGAACTGGTGGCCATGGGTGCTCTTTACGTCAATCCAGAGGCCAAGCTGTTAAGCATTCTGTTCTTCACCTATGGGTTTCAGGTTGAACGGCTGGCCATGGGTATGACACTGGCAGTCGAGACCTTCCTGCCCCTGGTGGTTCTTGGTGTCGCTCTGCAGCGACTGCAGCGACGGCTGCAATACTAACAGCGAGGAGATCAGTTGCCATGTCAGGCTCTGCTACTGCTTCGGATCAGCGATCCATTCGGCAACCCATGTTGTCCTCTACCAATCGCAAACGACTCGTTCGGATACTTGCCGTCACGGTGATGCTAGTCTATACTCTCCTCACATTGTTTCCCTTTTACACACTTTTTATCCGGTCGTTCGTCAGCACCAAGGACTCGACTGATCTCCACCTTTGGATCCCGGAGGCGGATGAAGTAAATTTGGACGCCCAGGTCGGTAACCTGGCGGTGTTCTACGATCTCGACCTCAAGGACCTGAAGGAGGCCTTCGGTATTCCGCAAACGGAATTCCTGATGGCGCGTACCTCGCTGCGCCAAATCGGTGAGAGGTACGACGTTCCTGAGGCACAAATCCGAGACTTCTTTGCGGGATTCTATACCTTCAACGGCTGGAAAACCTTGCTAACGGGCGAATTGTATGGCACCAGCTTCTGGGGCGCACTGTTCAGAACGCTTATTGTGACGGCCACCAGTCTTGCCCTGGGCATAGTCCTGTCAATATTTACCGGGTATGGCCTGGCAGGGTTGAGACGCAAGGATCAGATGCTTGTCTACAATCTATACCTGCTGCAGATGGTTATCCCAGCCATGCTTATCTTATTGCCTCAGTTTTTGATGATTCAGTGGTTCGCCAAGCTGATCCCCGGTTATGGCGATCCCGGAACCACGCGTCAAGCGCTGCAGCTTGGCTCGATTGTGCTCATCAACATCAAGGGCACTGCCCTATCGACCATGATTCTTACGGCAGCCATCTCCGGTATTCCCAAGGAACTGGAGGACTCGGCCCAGATCGACGGTGCCAGCAGTATGCAGTACATTCGTTACATCCTGTTACCGCTGTTGAAGGTGCCAATCGTCAGTCTGATTGTTATTATGTTGCCCCTGATCTATAACCAGTTCCTTGAGCCCTACGTGTATCTGGACCCCGCCAACTCAACCCTTTTGCCCTTCACCCAGAGCGCCGTGGGTCAATTTTCGACCAACTTCCAACTCATCTACTCCGCTATCTTCGCCTCGGTGGTGCCGTTAGTGATTGTTTATCTGCTTTTCCGCAGCTTCTTCGTGGAGGGTGTGATGGCGGGGGCAATCAAAGGATAGCATATGCCGAGAGGCAAACCCCAACGCGTCGTCTTTCAGCCCAATACCTATCGCGGCTTCCAGCGCGGAGCTAACCAGATTGTCAATGCAGTGCGTCCTACATTGGGCCCGCGCTCGCGCACCGTGGTGATTCAGCGAGAATTGGACGACAAGACCCCCGAGATGCTGGATGACGGCGGCACCATTGTGAAGCGAATCATCGCGCTTGCTGACCGGGACGAGGATGTGGGCGCCATGTTCGTTCGCGAGATGCTCTGGCGTTTACATGATGAGGTGGGAGATGGCACAGCCGCCGCCGCCGTGCTGTTCCAGTCGATCTATAACCAGGGCATTCGTTACCTGGCTTCCGGCGGTAACGCCCGGATATTGGAGAAGCACCTGACGGAAGGACTCCAGATCATACTGGACCAACTGGGCGGGATGACCGAGCCGGTATCCGGCAAGCAGCAGTTGGCCCACCTGGCCGAAACGATCTGCTACGATCCGGCCATGGCCAGGCTACTGGGTGAGATATTTGACATAATCGGCGAGTTCGGAAGGCTCGAGATCCGCAAAGGGCGGACCCGGGATATGCGGCGTGAGTATGTGGAAGGGATGTACTGGGAGCGCGGCCTGATGTCCCGCCAGATGATCACCGATCACGCCAGGACGCGCAGCGAACTGCAGAACCCCCATATTCTGATCAGTGATTTGCAGATAGATGATCCCGCGCAATTGCTGCCGTTACTGGAGATGGCGAAACGGGAAAACATCAAGGGACTGCTGATCGTCGCGGGCAAGATCAGCGACAACGCGCTCTCCATTCTGTTGGCAAATCGGCAAGAGGAGGGATTCCAACCGGTTGCTGTCACGACGCCTGGCTATGGGGTGGAAGCGCAGCTTTGGGCCCTGGAAGACCTGGCTATCCTGACCGGTGGTCGTTCCTTCATCCAGGTGGCGGGAGATACCTTTGACGGTGTTCAACCCGAGGATCTGGGCAACGCCCGGCGCGCCTGGGCAGATTTGAAGAACTTCGGCATCATCGGCGGTGGCGGCGGCGCCAGGGCGTTGCGTAATCACATTGCTACCGTGCGCGCCTCTTATGATAACACGAAAAACCTGGTGTTGGTCGATAAGCTGAGAGAGCGGATCGGTAAGTTGCTGGGCGGATCGGCAACGCTATGGGTTGGCGCCAATACGGAATTGGAAGTGGATTTTCGAAAGGCAGTGGCCGACCGGACCGCGGCGGCCATGCGTACCGCCATGCTCGACGGAATCGTTCCTGGAGGGGGCGTTGCCTTGTTGGCCTGTCGCCCCGCTCTCCGGGAGCGATTGCAGCAAAGCGAGAGCGTCGACGAACGAGCAGCCTTCCAAATATTGATCAAGGCACTGGAGGCACCGATTCGTGCCATTCTGCAGAACGCCGGGCTCGACGCAAGCGACGTGATGGCCGACATCCGGCTGGCCGGAAATGGCTACGGATTCGATGTGACGACTGAGACTGTAGTCAACATGAAGGAGGCTGGCATCGTCGACGCGACCGCCGTGCAAAAGGCAGCTGTCTTTTCAGCCGTTTCCGGTGCAGCTCTGGCCCTGACGGTCGATGTTATCGTCCACCACAGGCAGCCTGAACGGCAGATCAAGCGCGAGCCTGCCACGAGAAAGCGCCTCTGAGGGAAGCAGCTCGTTATGACTAACGAAACCCAACTCCAGAATTACGTTCACTTGCTTGTCGTCTCCCCAGACTTTGCAGCCGACAGCACTTGCTTTGCCGCTCGGAATTCGGGTCTCCTGCGATCCACTGATGGCGGCCGTAGTTGGCAGGATGCCTATGAATCGATGGACCTCCAGAGCCAGCTGCCGACGTCAGCCGTTGCGCTCTCTCCCGATTTTCAGCGTGATGGGCACCTCTTTGCCGGCGCGCCCGGTGGCATTCTGCGATCCCTGGATCGGGGCGATACCTGGCAGGTAGCCCTCCTTGGCTCTCCCCCTCCCTTCGTGTCAGATCTGGCTGTGTCACCCAACTACAGGCGCGATGGCACGCTGTTTGCCGCGACTCTCGATGATGGCGTCTTTCGCTCCGCAGATCGCGCAACGAGCTGGGCATCATGGAATTTTGGCCTGCTTGATTTGGCCGTGATGGCACTGGCAATTTCCCCCGGTTATACCGACGACGAGACTCTCTACGCTGCAACGGAAACGGGGATCTTTCGCAGCACCAACGGGGGGCGTGCCTGGCGCGAGCTGGCTTTTCCCACCGATCTTGCACCTGTTCTCCGCCTGGCCATATCACCCGATTTCGCCGAGGATAAAACGATCTTCGCCGGCACAGAATTGAATGGTTTGTTCCGCTCCAGGGATTCTGGTCAGACATGGTTCCCCCTGGGTCAGGATGAGCTGGCAGGCGCCATCAATGGCATCGTGCTTTCCCCTCAATATCCGGAAGACCCGTCGTTACTTGTGCTGCGGGGGGACTCTGTCATGGTCTCGCGCGATGACGGCGAATCCTGGGAGGCGCGATCGCTCGATCTGACTCCCCAAGGGGTTGTCTCTGCGGTGGCCGCTCCCTGGGGTTTCCATCCTTCGGCACCCCTGCTGCTTGGTTTGATCGGCGGCGAGCTCCTGCGGCTTTGACCAGTTGCCTGCCGGGCAGCGGCCTCTCTTGGGCCGCGTTTAGGGTAACGATTTGGCTGGCGTTTTCGCCGATCTCGGTGCCCATGACGTGGGTGCCGTGGCTGGGGAAGCCTGGATAGGCGCCAACCGGGAAAGGAGACGGTGTACCAGAGACACTGGCCAGGCTGCGGGCATCCCACCAGTTGTAGTCATGGTCAAAGGGACCGGACAGCGTGCCACTCTGGTTGCCTCGATACTGGCGCACCAGGGCCTCGTGGCTGTAGCGAACGCCCGTATCGATATTGGCTGCAACGATACCCTCGCCGCGAACGCTGTAGGTGTTCCATACCTGATCGGCGCCGATTTTGGCCACACGCCAGGCAAGCGCTTCGGAGTTTCCCGGGATAGCTTTTGTTGGCTCGATAACGGGATTGGGTGCCTGCACCCTGGGTTCGGCGATAATTTCCCTTACTTCCGGATAGGTGGCAAGGGCATTGGCTGCCTGCCGGTCCCCCTGAACCACGATCACGTTGGCGATCCAGTAGGGCTTTAAGTATGAAACCGTGCCAGCCAGGGCTTCGGCTTGCAGCGCCTACATTATTATTCTCCGTTGGCTGCTTTCCGCTGTGTCCCGCAGGGTGTCCTACACGAACTGGCCCCGGGCTGCCCAATCGTCGATCTCTTTGGCCCGACTCAGATTGGCCCGTGCATTCATGATCACGAAGAACCGCGCCTGGCCACTTTCTGATGTGGCAATTGCCTCGATGAGCGTGCTGTCGACTGGGGCCGCATGGGCAGACGGGAGAAGGCCTGTCGGACTCGTCAACGGCATTCGAGAGCCATAAAATGGGATCAGGAAGATCACCGTCATCGCCGAAAGGAGAGCGACAATTCTGCCAAGCGTCATGAGCACCTCCTGGTGCGGGCATGGGGACGCGCTGAGCGGAAATCTGACCTTAGGATGTTTGTTCGCGCGTCCTGACAACGGGGCATTCTAACCCAGAAAATTCAGGGCAGGCAAAGGAACAATAGAGTTTCTCTCAAAGATCGTCTCGCACCAGAATCCCTTTCTGAACCATGCCCGGGTTTTCCGTCATGGCTTTGAAGACCTGGGGTGCGTCCCAGAGGTTGAACTCGGTCGCCACGCGGGGATAGGTGATTGCCCCCGCCGCCATCAGCTCCAATGCCTCCGGAAAACAGTCTACCGACGCCCGGGATCCAAGGATGGTCATCTCCTTGCGGGTGAAATCGAGGGCGGGCAGGCTGACGGTTGTCCCCTGTTTAACCAGGCCAAGGATCACGATTCGCCCACCGGCGGCTACCAGGTCGACGGTTTGTTCCATGACCCGGGGGCTACCGGTGGCTTCAATCACCACAGGGAAACCCTCGCCGTCGGTTCGGTCCAGCACAGTTTCCAGCAAGTTGGCGTCAGCCAGAACTGTATCCGCACCAAATTCGGCGGCAGTCCTCAGGCGTTCGGGCACGATATCTGTCGCCAGGACCCTGGCGCCGCGGGCCCGGGCCACCTCGATCACGGACAGGCCGATAGGCCCTGTACCCAGCACCAGCACATTCTCGCTACCCACGCCGCCGCGACGACAGGCCTGCACGCCGATGGCGACCGGCTCGGCAAAGGAGGCTTCGGACAACGACAGGCCAGGTGGCACCGGATGTATCAGTTCAACCGGCGCTGTCAGATACTCGGCATATCCGCCTGGAAGATGGGCTCCGATGATGCGTAGATTGGCACAGCAATTGGACTTGCCGATGCGGCAGGGATAGCACTCGCCGCAGCCGATGAAGGGTTCGACGACCACCTGCGTTCCTGGAATCAACTCCTCGACACGGTTGCCAACCTCAACTGCTTGTCCAGCGATTTCATGTCCACAGATCATGGGGTAGATGACGTAGGGGTTTTTGCCCGTGTACGCGTAGAGATCGCCAGCACAGATTCCTGCTGCCCCGACCTCGACCAGGACCTCTCGGGGTCCAGGAACAGGTTTTTCCCAGCTGCCGATCATTGAGTCGAAAGGGCCATTGATGATGAAAGCGCGCATGGGTGATCTCCTGTTCGTGGGAACTCATTAGAGCGCATTGGTTCTCGTCGGAGCTTGGTGGAAACTCCTAAGAGCTCCCTACTCCGTACTCATCCAAACTGACAACCTGGTTCCGCGCCGCCGACTCGTAGGCGGCATACACCAATTGCATCGTTTTCAGATTGTCCTCGCCAGTGTTTTCGGGCGGTTCACCCGAGCGAAACGCCCGCAGGAAATCCTGGTGAATCGGCACCATGCTGGCGTGGTTCACATCGTAAGCAGGGTCGGCCCAGGCATAGTGGGGGGGAGGAATGCGCCAGACCCGGGTGCCACCGTCCCTGGTCAGATGGATCCAGAAATCTGCCTTCAATTCCACGGTTCCCAATTCTCCCTCGATGAAAATGATTTCTTCGGGAAAGTGCTCCCAGGCGACCTTGCTGACGAAACTCATGTCCACGCTACAGATGATGTCACCCATTCGCAGCAGGGCCGAAGCTACATCCTCTGCCAGGATATCATCCCGCACCCGGGAATGCTGGCAGTAGATGCTCTGGGCCTCGCCGAAAAAGAAGCGCGCCAGGTCGAACTGGTGGCTGCCCTGATCGGCCACGATCAAACGAGGCAGTGTCTTGAGCAATGGCTGATTATCCCAGACGAAAGGCGCCAGGGCATGAAGGAATTGAAACCTGCCCCGGAACGGCTTGCCGATCTGGCCCTCGTCGATGACCCGTTTGACCTCGCGAATGGGGTGTTGCCAGCGATAGTTTTCGTGTACAAACAAGGAAACACCTGCATCTCTGCAGACGGCCACCATCTGCTGTGCAGTCTGGTAGTCAGGTGCCATCGGTTTTTGGCAGATAACCGGCACCCCATACTGGGCTGCCAGTTCCACCAGGGCAGCATGGGCTGCCACTTCGGTGATGATATCGACAAAATCCAGCTGCTCCTGTTGGAACAGGGTTTCGGCATCCCGGTAGACCTGTGGCACGCCAAACTTTTCGGCCACCGCCAGCGCTCTGCTGTGGGTTCGATTCCAGACCGCGACCAACTCCACACCACCGACCTCAAACCAGGCCGGGATCTGGTAGTGTGACCAGAAACCGGTGCCAAGCACCGCAAACCTCAACTTATCGGACATGACAACAGCTCCTCTGTCCAGCAATGCGTTTACAGAACATGCATTTCCTTGTCTACTGTTCTCAAAGTGGCGCTCTACCTCACGGATCGGCTAGCTAGCTCACGCACCGTCTGCTGACGTCACGCACCGCTTGCTGCCTCTCGGCACGCCTGCTGGCGTAGCGTGCTGCCGTGGCCGGTCTTTGCGAAGCACCCCGCAGCGCCAGCGAAGTGGGCCCGACCGTGCCAGCCTGCATTTTCATCGTTGCTGGTGCGCCAACGTTCATGTTGACTTGTCTACTTGTTTCCTTATCTACTTATCTACTTGTTTCCTTGTCCCCCCTCACAACTCAAACAGAACCTTCATCGTCTCACTCGACCGGACCAGTTCAAATCCACGCTCATATTCCTCCAGTGGCAAGACATGGCTGATGAGCGGCTTCAGATTGATCATTCCTGCCTCCACCAGCTGTACCATGCGCCGCCAGGTCTCCCACGTGCGGCCCATGGTGCCAAATAGCTTGATCTCGCGGCGGGTCAAGGCGAAGAAGGGATTGATTGACACCGGTGCATCGAAGGTGCCGATCGTGACCACAGTACCGGCATTGCGAACCAGAGCCAGGGCCTGTTCCAGTCCCGATTGTGTGGCTGCTGCTTCGATTACGAAGTCAGCGCCCCGCCCATCGGTCATCGCCTGAACCCTGGCGACGGGATCCTCCCGGCTGGCATCGACCACGGTGCCAGCACCGATCGTTGTGGCCAGCTCGAGACGGGGCGCTGACAGATCGGTCAGGATCACGGTGGCGCCATAGGCTGCCAGCGTCTGGCCTGCCAGGATTCCAATGGGTCCACAGCCGACCACTACGGCGGTGTCGCCTGGATCGTGGGGCTCGACTTCGACCGCGTGGACGGCGATACCCAGGTTCTCCAGCAGCGCACCCTCGGCCATCCCCAGGCTGTCGGGCATTCTGCAGAGCGACCCCTCGGGAAGCACCCCGTATTCGGCGAAGGCTCCCCGTTGTTTGCCGTAGATTTCCCGTTCCAAACACATGTTGGTGGCACCTTTGCGGCAGAGAAAACAATGGCCGCAATGGATCAGTGGATCGACTACGATGCGGTCGCCCGGTTGGAAGCGCTTGACGGCATTGCCAACCTCGGCCACAACACCCGATACCTCGTGGCCCAGTACTGTGGGCAGCTTCAATGTCGAATCGTTGGCGGCCCACTCGTTCCAATCGTAGACCTTGACCTCGCCCACGCAGATGGCGCAGTACGCGACCTTGAACAGAACGTCGTTGGGATGTTCGATGCCGGGCCTTGGAAGGTCTCGCAGCCAAAGCCCGGGCCCCGGCCGCTCTTTCACGAGGGCCTTCATGTCAGCATCCCTCCCTGTCTACGACTGGCGCGGCCAGCTGGGCGTATCGCTCCGTATTTTTTCGCATCTGCTCAAGATTGTCGCGCATGGCCTGCCGGGCTCCCTCGGCATCACGTGCTTCGATTCGTTCGAGCAGCCGTCTGTGATGGGGGATGTTGTCTTTCCAGGGATCGAGAAAGACCGTCACCAATGCAATGTATTCGTACAGGAGGTCGCGGATGGAGTCCATCAGGACGATCAAGAGAGGATTGTGGGTCATTGCTGCGATTGCCCTGTGGAACTCGGTGTCGTGGACCGCCAGCAGTTCGACGTCGGCCTGAGCCGCTTCCATGCTTTCGAAGATTGCCCTGAGGTGGGCTAATTCTCCGTCGGTGGCCTGGCAGGCGGCAAGGCCACCAGTCTCTACCTCCAGTATCGACCGCACCTGGTGAAGGTCGTGAAAGGAAATCGTTCCGCTTCCGTGGGCTCGCAAGTAGAGACCCAGGGGCTCCATCACCTGTTGGCTGGTCAGCTGCCGGACCTGGGTACCGACGCCGTGTTGTGTTTCCAATAAGCCCTTGGCTACAAGGATGCCCACCGCCTCACGCACGACGGTACGGCTGACGCCGAGTTGTTCGGCAAGTTCCCTTTCCGGGGGCAGTCGCGTTTCCGGTGCCAGGTCACCCTGGACGATCAGCCCTTCGATTTCCAGGACTACCTGGTCAACCAGGTTTTCTTTTGTTCCGACTGCCCGAAACGGGCTGCCTGGGTTCATGGAGTCTCTCCCGAAGCTGTGGTCTTGGACATCAGCCGATCCTTTGCGCCATCAGAGGCATGTACAGGCTTTGAGCGCCATCGACGCTGACAACCTGACCGCTAACGTGCCCTGCGTCTTCTGAGGCAAAATAAGCGACCAGATGGGCATGGTCGCTTGGATCTGCCATCTTGCCGGCTGGGATGAGGGCCGTCATGGCGTCCAGATCGAGGTTGCGGTCGACCGCCGATTCTGCGAGCATCTCTGTCCAGGTCATTCCCGGGCAGACGGCGTTGACGGTAATCCCGTGAGGTGCCATTTCTACTGCCAGGCAACGGGTGAAGTGATTGACAGCAGCCTTGGCGGAACAATAGCCGATCTGCTTTTCGCGGGCGATGATTCCGGCAATAGACGATATGTTTACGATTCTCCCGCCGGATCGGGGTATCATGCGCCGGATGGCAGCCTGTGAACAGAGGAATACCCCCTTGGCGTCCACATCGAAGCAGGTGTCCCAGTCGGCTTCGCTCATATCCGCGGTAGGTCCGGTGCGCAGGGCGCCTGCGTTGTTGACAAGCAGCCACAGGGGACCCAGCCGATCTTCAGTTTGTGCCACCATGCGCTCGACAGCGGTTTTTTGGCTGACGTCGGCGCGGATGGCGATGGACTGATAGCCTGCGGTCTGGAGGGTTTCGGCGGTCTGCTCGACCTCCCTGGAGCGTGCGGCCACTGCCACGGCCATGCCCTTCGAGGCAAGCACCCGGGCGATCTCGCGGCCAATCCCTTTGCTGGCACCTGTTACCAACGCTACCTTGCCTTGCAGATCCATAATAATTCACCTCCACCGGTGCCTCACATTGCAGTCATGCCACCATCCACCACGTAGAAACCGCCAGTGCAAAAACTGGACTCGTCGGAGGCGAGGAACACCGCCAGACCCACCACATCTTCGGGCTGGCCGATTCGGCCCATGGGAATGGCTTCGGCCAGGCGTTGCGGGACCCCCTCGTCCTCGAGCACGGCGGAGATCATCGGCGTTTCGGTGGTGCCGGGACAAAGAGAGTTGACCCGAATGTTGTCGCGGGCATAATCTATGGCCATGATCCGTGTCAGCCCGATCACGCCACCTTTGCTGGCGCTGTAAGCGGTGTACCCTGGAGCGCAGGCGCGATAGCCGGTCGGAGACCCGACGAGGATGATGGACCCTCCGCCTTGCTGAAGCATAAACGGGATAACGGCCTTGGCGCAAAGCCATGAACCCTTCAGATTCACGGCAACCGTGCGGTCCCAAATATCCTCGGACAGCTCGTGGGCCCGACTATCGGCGCGCATAAACTGGATACCGGCATTGTTGTAGAGAATATCGACCCTGCCGAATCGTTGAATGGCCACGTCAACCATGGCCTGCACACCGGCGAATTGCGTGACATCGGTCATGATGAAGGTGGCTACGCCGCCGGCATCCTGGATGATCGAAGCTGTCTCGCGGCAGAGGTTCCGCTTGATGTCAGCAAGCACCAGTCTGGCGCCCTCTTTCGCATAGCCAGTGGCTACAGCTCGACCCATTCCTGCGCCTGCGCCAGTAACGATGGCTACTTTATCCTTCAATCTCATGGTGGACTCCTCTTCATTTTCCACGCCATTGACGCCAACTATCCATTCTTAGTAACCCATCGATCGAACACTTTGTTTACGCGTCAATGTCGCGTAGCCACGATCCACCAGCTTCAAAACCACCGTCGATGATGATGTTTTGGCCGGTGATGTAGGAGGAGGCGTTGGAGGCGAGCAGCAACGTGACACCAACCAAATCCGATGGGTTCCCCGGGCGCCGTGCAGGAATCCGCTGTCGGAACCAGCGTGCTTTTTCCTCATCTTGCCAGAGCGGCCGGGAGAGGGGAGTCAGCATGAAACCAGGCGAGATGCAGTTGATCTGGATGTTATCCGGTGCCCATTCCACCGCCATCGCCTTGGTCAGCTGAGCCATTCCTCCCTTGCTGGCGCCATAGACGGAAACAGTGTCAAGGGCAAAGGTAATGTTGATCGACCCGACATGGATAATCTTGCCGCCACCCTGAGAGCGCATGATCGCGTGGGCAGCCTGGCTCAGGAAGAAGACGCTACGCAGATTGACCGCCGTGATGATCTCCCAGTCCTCCTCGGTGACTTCGGAAATTGGCTTGCGGCGATTGGTAGCCGCGCAGTTGATCAGGATATCGAGGCGGCCGGTGGCTGCGACCAGGTCGTCCACGAGATGGCGGCAAGCATCGACATCGGCCACGTCCGCGACCAGTGGCACGGCCTTTTGACCGGCTTGCTCGACCATGTCGCAGGCGATTCGCACCCGTCCGAGATCGCGGCCGTGTACGCCGACGGTTGCGCCTGCATCAGCCAATGCCCCTGCCAGCACTTGTCCGATACCGCCTGAGGCGCCGGTGAGCAGGGCTGTCTTGCCGCCCAAAGAAAAAAGTCTCTCAACAAACGAGCTCATGATTTCCGTTTCCTTGCCTGCTGATTATTGCCTGGAACCCGATCCGGATTGTTCGGCCAACCTTGTTTCTACGGGCAGCACATCAATCCGGAATCAGCGGTACCATCTAGACCACCCGGTACAGCGGTTCGTCGCCACGCAGCGCCCGCAGGCAGTTTTCCAGGCACATTTTCCCTTGCTTGCGCTGGGCGTCGACGGTACGGCCGCCCAGGTGAGCGGTGAGCACGACGTTATTGAGGTCGAGCAGGGGACTGTCGACCGGGGGTTCCGTGACAAAGGCGTCCAGGCCGGCTCCTGCAATCTGACCTTCCTGAAGAGCAGTGACCAGCGCCTCTTCGTCCACCAGCGCGCCGCGGGCGGTATTGACCAGTATTGCCGTTGGTTTCATCATGTCCAGCTCGCTGGCTCCAATCAGTGGCCCATCGATCATTTCGACTGCCGCGTGCAGCGACACAACGTCGGCTTGAGCGATCAGCTCGGCAAGAGACGCGAAAGTAACCCCATTTTCGGCCGCCCATGCAGAATCCGGGTAAGGGTCGAAGGCCAGAACGGTCATGCCAAAGGATCGTGCCCGCAAGCAGACTTGCTTGCCGATTCGTCCCAGCCCGACGACTCCCATTTTTTTGTCCTGCAATTCCATGCCATAGACTGCCTGCCAACCACCCTGGCAAACATCGTTGTGGCTGCGCACCACACCACGTGCCACAGCCAGCAACAGGGCCATGGTCAGGTCTGCTACCGAGTGATGGTTGGTGCCCGGCGTGGCGGAAACGACAATGCCTCGGGCCTGGGCTGCATCCAGATCGATGGTCTCCAATCCTACGCCATGTTTGGCAATCGTGCGTAAACTCACGGCCGCGTCGATCACCTCGGCCGTGAGTTCATCGGTGCCGGTGATGATGGCGTCCATGCCGGGCAGAATCTCAAGCAATTCCTCGGCCCGGTAGGCTCGTCCGACGCTGTTAGGGATGACCTCGCAGCCAGCTTGTTTGAGTTGTGTGATATGCTCGGGAATTCGTTTTCCAAAGGAACGAGAGCCGATCAGCACTCGCCATTTTCTTTCGGTCATCCGTTGTCCTTTCGTTATGTCGGAATGTCATCATGCCATCATGTCATTGCGCTGTCACCGCGTCACCGTGTCTTCCTTTCGCCGTGTCTCCCTATCTCTACGTCTCCGTGTCTCCCTATCGCCGCGTCCCCGTGTCGCCCTATCGCCGTGTCACCGCGTCTCCCTATCTCTACGTCTCCGTGTCTCCCTATCGCCGCGTCCCCGTGTCTCCCTATCGCCGCGTCACCGCGTCTCCCTATCGCCGCGTCACCGCGTCTCCCTATCGCCGCGTCACCGCGTTTGTCTCAAGAATCGTTCAACCTCACCGCTGCTCCTCTATCAGATTCCGCATCTCCACCACCTCGGCTGCCATGTCAGGCACACGGTAGATGCCACCACCAAAGGCGATGGATGTGGCGCCGGCTGCCAGGAGATCAGGAAGATGTTGGCGCTTGACGCTGCCAGCAATCTGAATGTCGAACGCCACGCCGGCGCTATCGGCCAGAGAGCGAGCCGTGCTTAGCCGTGGCAGAACCAGGGGATTGAACACAGCCCCTCGGCTCCCCTCGCCCGTCACCCGGGAAAGCAGAAGGATGGCATCCACCAGGGTGATTACGGGCTCCAGCAAGGCCAGCGGCGTTCCCAGCGTGAAGGCCAGGCCCACGGTCACGCCCAGCTCGCGCACGAAGAAGAGATCCTCGTAGGGCATGGTCGAACTCTCCACATGGAAGAGTATCAGATCTGCGCCTGCGTCGGCCAGTTGCGGCGCCACATGGCGTACATTAGTCACGCCCAGATGTACCTCAAAGGGTAACGCCGTCAGCGGTCGCAAGGCAGCAATGGTGCGGGGTGAAAAACCCAGGTCGGCGACAAAATGACCGTCGAAGACGTCGTGATGGATGAAATCGAGCCCGGCCGCTTCCAGCCGTGCGATCTCATCAGCCAATCGCCCGTGATCGCCATTGAAGAGAGCCGCACCCAGCCGCATGCCAGTGCCATTTTTGAATTGCTGCTCCATAGGTAAATCCTCGATTTTGCCACTCCAAAAAAGCCTGAATGTGTCAGGTCCTAAGCCTCCGGCTCAATGGCTATGGCGCGCACCGGACACGAGTCGAGGCCTACGACCGGCCATGGCAGAGCGATCAGGAAGATCCGCTGCTGCTGCAATTCGGTCAGGTTGGTCAGGCATTCGATGATAGGTACGCCGGCGTTCATGGTCAGGCGGTGGTTGGGATGATGGCTGACACCGCGTACCTCGAAACCGGAACTATCGGTGCCCAGGCAGTTGATTTTTCGATTCTCCACCAGCCATCGTACCGCCTCTTCGGTGATATAAGGACGATCGTGGGAGGTTGGCGTTCGATACTGGGTGTGGCGACCCGTCATAGTCAACACGCGGTCTCCAACCTGGATATTGCCGGCGTCCTGCATTTCCTCCAGCGTGATTGCTTCGTTGACGCCCTTGTGGCGGAAATCCAGGACGATGGCCGGGCCCATCAGGTTTTCAATGGTGAGACTGGCAGTGTCGCCGCCATCTTCGACAAAGTGCAGGGGTGCTTCCACATGCGTCCCGACATGGGACCACATGTACACAGTCTTCATGATATCGCCTTCGGAACCCTTGCGTTGATCGCGCTGGGAAATCTCCAGCGTATATTGTTCTTTGAAGGGATGCAGAACGTGGGTAAGATCTACGATCCTGCCTGTCGGAATGCTGACCTGGTTGAACATCTGTGGTATGTGCTCCTTTTGCTACTGTCGGTCCGGGCAAAACTTCAGCCCGGCCTCGTCTGATTCACTGAAGTTACGCAGGCTGTTGCCGGTCGCCTGACCGACCAGACTCAACTCTGATACCCGGCGCACCAGTGGTGACCGGAAGACCCCGCCCGCCGGCTTCGTTGATGGCCGCTACGACGCCGGCCTGGTCGTCCGGTGCAGCCAGCGCGATGATAATGCCTCCGCCGCCGGCGCCGGATATCTTGGCGCCCAGTGCTCCCGCGCCGATCGCCGCCTCGATGAGAGCGTCGTTTTCGGGGGCCGATGTTCCGATTTTGTCCTGGATCAGTTGGTGGAGATTGAATAAATGGCCAAGGCTGAAAAGGTCGTGATTGCTCAACTCCTTTTCGATCTGGTTTGACAACCAGCCCATGTCGCCAAAAAGATGCATCTTGGCAGGATGGGCTTCCAGATATTTTCGTACGATGGTGTTGAGTTTGGCGGTGCTGCGATCCTCGACGAAGGCCTGGCCCACCACCAGTGGCAAGGCCTTCTGTATGGCCAGGGGCTGCGCCCCATCTTCTACTGTGTAGCGGACCAGACCGCCCAACGCGATAGTGCTGCTGTCCAGACTGGAGGCGATACCTCCGTGGGCAATGATATCGCCCTGCCAGGCCACAAAGATTACATCGTCCGGAGTTGGCTGGTAGCCAGCCAGATGGAAGGCTGCCAGCGCCATAGCAGTGGAGGCTGCGGCGCCGGACCCGAGGCCTGAACTGATAGGGACATCGGAAAACCATTCGATGTCCAGGCCCGGACCACCGACCTGCTCGATCACGTGGGCCAGCACGTAGCGGGTAGGTGCAAAAAAGTCCCTGGCCATCTCCCGTATCGCGTCCAACTGCCCGGTCTCCCGTAACCTGTCCACGTCAGCTTTGAAGGCGAAAAGACGATCCCGGGAACAGGTTTCGAAGCGTTCTCCCGATCGCAAGGTGAAATGTTGATCCGAGCGAGTCTTTGCCCGACAGGTCGTACGCATGTCGACGGCGGTGCAGAGTGCCGGCTGCCGGCGGTTTACCCCATGATCGCCGCAGAGGATGATCTTGGCGGGCGCTGATGTGACGATGCTTGTCATGATCTCATTTTTCGATGGAATCGATCCGGGCGATGGCGTAAGGTCGGAGATTCAGAGTCAACGTGCCCGCAGAGGTTTCGGTGACTTCTCCGTCGCTCAGGCGGAAGGTTTCAGGGAATCGCATCGCCTCCTCGCCATTGGTTTCATCCAGGACTCTGACGTCGACCCTCCCGGGTAATCCGGAGGTGGCTACCTGCTGCATTTCATTGCTCAGGTTGGCGACCAGCACCCTGACCCTGTTGCCATAGCGCATTGCAAGTGAATCCACAAGAAGAGGGTTGCGGGATTCCGTCGGGATTACCTCTCCGCCGGCGAACTCGCCTACATCAGCCAATACGTGATACACAGGAAATACGGAGCCGGGGATCGATTGAAAATACTCTGGAAGAGGCGAACCCGCTTGTGTCTCCATTACCCCTCGCCACCCGACAGTCTCGAAGTAGGTCGTGCTCAGAGCGCCGGCCTCCGCGAGGAATTTCAGGCTGCCCAGGGTCCAGCCTGCGCCAAAGAGGGACATCTGTCGCTCATCCACTTCGGCAGGCAGTTGGCCGGTGGGCCTCTGCTCTTCCGGTTCGCTGGCATAGGGATTGAAGCGCATCTTTAGTGTCACTGGTGTAACAGCAATGGGCAGGTTGCCTGTGATCTGTTGAGCACTTTTGACCGTAGCTGCCTGGGCTGCCAATGTCTCCATCAGGGAAGAATTGTCGAAGGCGTGGACCTGTGGATTGACCGAATAACAGGCCAAATCAGATGCTTGCATTTGTGGACGCACCTGGTTCAGCTGGGTGAAGAACTGGTTGGTTCCCGCGCCGAAGCGGGCTGTCGGATCATAAGTTGCCAGTCGGTCACGAGCCAATCCGACCCATCTGTTCGACGTGGCAGCCTCATCATCATGGAAGATGAGCCAGGCCCAGACGGGCGGCTTCAAATTCTGGAGGATCCGTGCAAATTCCGTAAGTTCTTTCTGAGCGTTGTTGGAGAGAAAGAGGGCAATCTCCAGTGCTACATCGAGTTGCCTGGCTTCTGCAATGGCCTGCCGTAACTTGGATTGGTAACCCGAATGTGAAAGCCTTACTCCTACCCGAAGATGGGCAAGGTTGAGAGCCGCTAAACGCTCCAGTTCATTTTCTGTCAGAGGCATTCCGTGGCTTGCGATTCCCAGCCCGACCCGCGGCAGACGCCTGCCGGCGTCTTTGCCAAGCGAGATCGTCACGGCAGACTGCCCGGCGGACTGAGCCTGCAGCGGAACATTGCCCTCCAGGGCCAGTGATATCCTTTGAAAAATCCTGGTGCCCTTGGAGACTTCGACCGGGAAGGGCAAGCGAAGGGGCGTACTATATGTCTTGAAGGAGGCGTCGGTCCAATTGCGCTGATCCTCCATCTCGAAGATATCACCCTCAAACCGTAGCCCGGCCCACAGATTCGCTTGGACCTGGTGCTTCACGGCTCTCATTTCCTCGAATGGGTGAAGCGGTTTCACCTGGCCGTCGACAATCAGTTGGGGGGCGATGGACATCGGAAAAGCGCTGTCGTCTGTGGTGCCATCAACGTGTTCTATCTGGCAAAGGGCGCCGGCGCACCTCATCGGATGCAGAACGCAGAAGCCGATCCGGCTGCGAAGAAATGTGGAATGGGCCTGTCCATCCATGCTGAAGGTGATCGTGCCATCCGGCGCGCCCGTGATCACTCCATGCCAGCGGAAGTCGATGCCGCCCTCCCGGTTGTGGGCGTCGTAGGTGATCTGGAAGCGGTCGCCATCGATTTCGAGGCGTTCGTTGGTCAGCACCGGTGCGACCGTGCCCCAGTTTTTGTCTCGCACGGCGACATACACCCTGCGCAGGATCTCCTGGTCACCCAGCCGCACGTAGCGCAGATCGCCGGCTTGATAGATTAGGGCCAGGGGGCCGGCGCGCAATGAAACCTTCTCGGGAAGAGAATCCTGGGCACCGTAGCGAAGCACATTTCGAGGGAGGCGCATAGGGCATGGCTCCAAACTGTGGAGATCGGCAGCTGATGTGGTAGGAGGTATGACCACTTCCACTATATCATATCGCGAGCTCTTTGTCCAGGTCAGATTGATGTCGCCGTCGATGCGGCTCATTGCTCATACGGAGTTGGTCGCCAAAACCGGATTCGCTTCATGTCTCTGGCTGCTATTCCATTGATCATCCTTCGGTGTGGTATAATTTGTGGCGTTCCGAATCCATCCAACCTCCCCTAACCGGCGAGGGCAGTTTTCCACTACCCTCTCGGAGGAGCAAGCGCAGCAACTCAAGGATGCCCTCAAGGAAAATGAGTGAGCCCTCTGATCTCAGCCTTTTTCATCGGCTGTTCGACAAATCATATCCTGCTATCCGTTTCTTTTACGAAAGGGTCATGGGTCACGTCTGGTTCAGCCAGATCACGCCACAGCTCTGGTTGGGTGGCGCGCCCACCTACAAACGTGACTACCAGGTACTGCTGGAGTATGGTATCAGCGCCGTGCTAAACGTACGGGCCGAACGGGCCGATGAAACCTTCTTTTATGATCAGCACGACATTACCCACGTGCGCTACCTGGTGCCCGATGTTTCGATACCGGACGAGAAAATCCTTAGCGAGGCGGTCGATTGGATCAAATCCCAGGTGGAGGATGATCGGGTTGTTCTGGTTCACTGCGCGAAAGGCCGGGGTCGGTCTGCGACCCTGCTGGCCGCCTATCTGATGCGTGAAGAGGGCATGACCTTCGACCAGGCCAATGAGCTGTTGAAGACCAAACGCTCCCTGACCAAGTTGCAGTCGCGACATCGCCAGGTTTTAGAGGGATGGATGGAGACGCAGCAGCAAGGGGGAAGTAAATAAGTAGAGAAGTAAACAAGGAAACAAGTAGACAAGTCAACATGATCGTTGGCACACCAGCAACGATGAAAATGCAGGCTGGCACGGTCGGGCCCACTTCGCTGGCGCTGCGGGGTGCTTCGCAAAGACCGGCCAGAGCGGCTATTCACAGTACAGTGGGAAGTAAACAAGAGGTAAGTATGCAAGTATGAGTGAGGACTTTGTGATTCTGGAACAAGAGCGGTTGTATCTGCAATCCTCTATGAACGGCGTGTCTCGTTCCTTCGCCATCGTGGTGCCAAATCTTGAACCACCGCTTGATGACTATTTTGCCACCGCCTATCTTATCTGCCGGGTTGTCGATAACATCGAAGACTGCACCCACCCGTTTTACTGGCAGCAGCAGCGTTTTAGCGAATTCCACCAACTGCTTTCCCATCCTGAATCGGCCCGAGAGATCCTGGCTGTCTGGGATCAGGAATCCTGGCCAGGCTTGACGATCGAAGAGGTGGCCATGATGGGAACGCAGTACGGTGCGCCACTGTGGAAGATCTACGCGGCCATACCCGAAAGCGAAAGAGCGTCGATAGCCAAATGGGCTGGGACGATGGCAGATGGCATGTGTCGCGTTGAAGATCCTGATTTGGTGCCTCGGCTGATCGACCATGATGGTGTGTCGATGCTGGCCGACGCAGAGGACTATAATGGTTACTGCTATTATGTTGCCGGGACGGTCGGGCAAATGGCCACGGAACTGGCGATCTCCCATTACCAGTTTCCAGATGACGTTGCGACCCTGCTTTTCGATAACGCCGAGGCCTGTGGACGCAGTCTGCAAAAGACCAATATCGTCAAGGATTTCGTCAAGGATCTGGAACGGGGTGTTTCCTACCTTCCCGATCAATGGCTACGACAGACCGGCTATAGCCCATTACGCCTGGCGGGAGCCCCGGTGGCGTGGAAGTATCAGGTGCTTGACGATGTCATGCAAGAGCTTCGCGACGCCACCCGTTATCTCGTTTCACTGCCATACAGCGCTTCCGGATATCGTATGGCCGCGCTGCTATGTCTGCTTCCAGCCTACCAAACACTTTTGCTGGCAGCGAAAAGGCAGGACAAACTGTTTACGGAGAAACATCAGATCAAGATTTCTCGCACGACCATGGCAAAATGCAAGTGGGATGCCAAATCCATGATTGCCGATAATGAGGCTGTTCGACGTTACAGCCAGCGGATGGAGACGGCGGTTGCCGCTGCCTTTGGCGCAGCCGTTCCTGCCCCTGGGCGTCTGTAAGCTGATTCAGCAGGTGCCGGTTTGACCAACGACATTGGTTTCGAATATTATCAAACTCCAAAGGGATTGGTGCGGCGTTACTTTCAAACGCTGGGCCAGCTGTCCGGTCTTTTTTATGGATACAGCTATTCCTACGTACAGGAGAGAAAGGCAGCGGGCACGGCGCGGGCGCTCAAGGTTCTGCTTCTGCGATTTTATCTTTTCATTGGCTGGCCTTTTGTCGATCGGAACCTGGTGCAGCAGCCCTTTAACGAACAGTTTCGCGTTCGCCTTGAGAGGATGGGACCCACTTATATCAAATTGGGCCAGATTCTGAGCCTGCGAGAGGACCTTCTGCCGAAGGCATTGACCGACGAATTGAAGAATCTGCTCACTGAACTCCCCGCAGTGTCCTTTGATCGATATGTCCTGATAATCGAGGAGGACCTCGATCGCCCCGTCGAAGAAATGTTCGCTTCGATCGACCCTGAGCCGTTGGGATCTGCTTCACTTGCCCAGACTCACCGGGCCTGGCTAAAAACGGGCGAGGATGTGGCGCTCAAGGTGCTTAAGCCAGGTGTGCGGGAAACCGTCGAGATGGACACCAAGCTGCTGCGTTTTTATGGTTGGTGGCTTCAGTTGTTTCTTTCCCGTTTCCAACCTGCCCAGCTCATCAACGAATTCTCCCGATATACCTTGCTGGAGGTCGATCTTCGCAACGAGGCGACCAATGCGGAGGTTTTTTCGGCCAACTTCAGCGAAGAGCCAGACATCCGTTTCCCCGAAATCTATCGTGAGTTCAGCAACCGCGATGTGCTCTGCATGGAGTTTTTTGAGGGCCGAATGCCCAACGCCGAAACGGCTGTTCAGTTGAACGATCAGGAGAGTCGAAAGGTTGTCGATCTCGGGGTCCAGGCGATCATTGAGATGATTTTCCGCGACGCCTTCTTTCATGCCGACCTGCATCCAGGCAACTTGATCATATTCGAGGACGCCTCTGTTGGCTTCATCGACATGGGCATGGTGGGGCGTTTCGACAGGGCCACTCAGCGACTGATGCTTTATTACATGTACTCGTTGGCCCAGGAGAACCCTGCCGACGCCGCCAGGTACCTGACTGCCATGGCGCAAGCGGGAAGAGGGAGCGACGTTGCAGGTTTCCGCCGGGCGGTTGAGGATCTCAGCACCCGCTGGTTGCGAACACCAACCTTCCACGAGTTTTCCCTGGGACAACTCATACTTGAATCGGTTCTGTTGGCAGGAAAATACCGGATTGTGTATCCGGGCGAGATCATTTTGATGGTCAAAGCGTTGATCACCGTGGAAGGTGTCGGCAATCAGCTCGTACCAGACGTCAATGTCACCGATGTTTCCAGGAAGCACGTCCGTCAAATCATCTTCCACAGGCTGAACATCGTGCAAATCGCCAAGGATAGTCTTCTGGTGCTACCGGAGTTGATCGAAGTGATGCAGCGATCACCGCTGGTAATCAACCAGGGCCTGGAGTTTCTTGAGTCCCGGTTCAAGACAAAGGAGTCCGGGCCTCTCACTGATGCGCTTGGCACGATCTTTGGCGTAGGCCTCGTGATCGCTGCAGCCATCATGGCTCTCGGTGATGTCAGTCCCATCATTTGGGGTGGCCTCATTGTACTGGCCTTCATGTCTGCCGGCGTTGATCTCATTCGAAAGTGATGACCGGACGCCGCAAACCAGGGCAGCCACCATGCACTTCACAGACCTTTCAACCACGAGTGGTATTCCGACGCCATTTTGAGCATGATCTGAATCGAAGGAGGCGGGTGCATGCAATTCGTCGGTTTGGATATCGGAACGACCGGCTGCAAGTCAGTGGTTTTTGACCAGGACGGCACCATCCTGGCGGCGGCCAGCCGCGAGTACCCGGTGGAGTTTCCTCATCCAAACTGGGCTGAACAGGACCCTGAGTCCGTTTGGGGACTGGCTCAAGAGTCCCTGCGGGAGGCATTTTCCGCCAGCGCGAACTATGACATCACTGCTCTGGGACTCTCGGTGCAGGGTGAAGCGGTCATGCCGGTTGACGCGGCCGGACAGGCCATGCGACCGGCCATCCTGGGCATGGACACCCGAACCGATCCCCAGAACGACTGGTTGAGAGAGCGCTTCGGCGCGGCCTGCTTGTTCGAACGCACCGGCATGCCGATCCATACGGTCAATACGCTGCCCAAACTCCTGTGGCTGAAAGAAAATGAGCCTGAGCTTTGGGCCAAAGCGGATCGTTTTCTGCTTTACGAGGATTTCCTCATGGGCAAGATGACGGGCCAGGCAGTGATCAGTCGCTGCCTGGCAAGCCGCACTCAGCTCTTTGATATTCCGCAGGACCGTTGGAGCGAAGAGATACTGTCTGCCCTCGATCTTTCCCCCGAACGGTTGGCTACCGTGAAACCATCGGGGATTGCCGTCGGTCCTATGCGCGATAAGCTCGCGCAGGCTCTTGGTCTCCCTGCCGCTCCCCTGGTGGTGACCGGTGGCCATGATCAGGCCTGTGGAGCGCTGGGCGTCGGCCTGATCAGGTCAGGGCTGGCCATGGATTCTACCGGGACGGCCGAGGTGGTGGAAGTTGCCATGGGGTCGCCGGTCCTGAACGACACCCTCTTGCGGGGCAACATCTCCGTGTACGCTCACACTGCTCCCGATCTCTATCTTGCCATGACGCTCAACCACAGCGGTGGCATATTGCTTCGCTGGTTTCGTGACACGTTAGGCCAGGAAGAAATCAGGGAGGCGCAAGCGTCCGGTGGCGATGCTTACGATTTGCTCCTGCAGGCGGTATCGCCTGAGCCGACGGAGTTACTGGTGTTGCCCCATTTTGCCGGCAGCGGCACTCCCACCTTCGACACCGCGTCCAAGGGCGCAATCCTGGGCTTGACCTTCAAGACCGACAAACAGGACCTGGCGAAAGCCATCCTGGAGGGCTTGACCTACGAGCTGCGATTGAACCTCGATCTGCTCAAAGAAGGTGGCGTAGCGATCGACGAGCTGCGCGCGATCGGTGGCGGCGCCCGATCCGATCTCTGGTTGCAACTGAAGGCTGACATCACCGGTATTCCGGTCGTCGTCCCTCGAATCACGGAAGCCGCCTGTTGGGGCGCCGCGCTGCTGGCTGGGGCTGCGGTGGGTTGTTTTGCCAGCGCCGCCAGCGCATCCGAAGATCTGTTGGTATTGGATCGCCGATTCGAGCCCGACCCGCAGATGGTTGAGCGTTACGATCGGCTTTATGCTCTCTACGGGGAAGTCTACCCGGCCGTGGCATCCATCAGCCATCGATTGTAGAGATCATCGACCTATCTTTTCTTTTTTGTCTGGTTTTCCAGGAGTTACCCCATGAAGGCAGTGAGAAAGACGGCAACTGGAGTCGGGCAGGTCGAATTGACCGATGTTCCCATGCCGGAAATCGGACCGAACGATGTTCTCATGAAGGTCTATGCTGCAGGCATCTGCGGCAGTGACCTGTTGATCGAGGAGGACAAACACTTCTACCGTGCGCCTGTCACGCAGGGGCACGAATTCTCCGGAATCGCCTATGATGTCGGCAGAAACGTCAGCCGGGTCAAGCAGGGCGATAAGTTCGTTGCCGATATCGAGTGCGGCGACGGTGACTGGCTTGGTGTGACCATCGACGGTGCCATGGCTCCCTACATGCGAGTGCCCGAGCATGTGATCTACCGCGTGTCCGAAAATGTTGCCCTCAGAGATGCCGCGATGACCGAACTGATCGTGGCGACGCACCATCTGATTCAGGAACGAGCCCAGGTCAGGGTCGGTGATGACGTCGTGATCGTTGGCCCGGGCCCCATGGGCATTGTGGCGACCCAGTATGCCAGGATCTGCGGCGCGCGGCGGGTATTCCTGATCGGGTTGAAGAGCGATGACATGCGGCTGAATATTGGCAAACAGGTGGGGGCCGATTACACGCTCTATTCTGAGGAGAATCCCCACGAGGCCGTGATGGACATTACAGGCGGCAAGGGCGCTGAGTTTGTTCTGGAATGCTCGGCCAGTGCTACGGGCGTGCAGCATGCCATCGATTGCGCCCGCAAGGCTTACGAGGGACCGGGTGGCAAGGGTGTGGTTGTCTTTATCAGCCTGTGGGGCAGGGAGATCAATATCAACCTGGACCAGGTTAGCCTGGGGCAATTGGATATTCGCGGCAGCTGGAGCTGGAATGGCCAGGAGACCTGGGAACGGGCCGTTGACCTGCTGGAGCGCGGGCTGTTCGACTTTGAGCCAGTAATTACCGCGCACTTTGAGCTGGAGGATTGGGCGGATGCCTTCGCCAGCCTGCGGGCCAAGGAGAATCTGAAAGTTCTGTTGCATCCCAACGGAGTCGACTGGGATGGCACCGAGTCATAGAGAGCTGTGGCGGTCATTCTCGAATTAATGTTGCACCGGCTGAATTGCCCCGCTCAACCAATGATAATCGACAATAATCAAGGAAATCGATCATGACAGGTCTGAAATACAGTTACTTTCAGCTTACGTTTGGCCAGGAGGAGGCGTATCTTCATCCGGAACGGACCTATCGACGACTCCAGCGTTTGGGCTATGACGCCATCGAGATTTGTCCTCCCAAGGGCCGCTATGGGCTCGGTGTTTCCATGGAGGATTACGTTGAGACCCACAAACAGCTCAAGGCCGACTTCGGGCTACAGGTTTCCTGTATCAACGAATGCTGGGGCGAGATGTGGGATCCCTACACGCCCAACTACAAGACGTTGACCGAAAAAAAGACGGCCGATCTGGCCGTTGCCGAGACTCGTTCGACCATCGATTTTGCCGCAGAACTGGACGCGCCGTTCGTTACCATTGCCGTGGCCATTCACGATCAGATTACACGGGAAAACGTGACGGACGCCACGGCAATTGCCATCGATGCGCTGCAGCGTGCCGCGGATTACGCGCGCATGCGCAATGTCAACCTGGTGTTTGAGGCTACCAACCATCTTGAGATGGGAAAGTTCGTCAATACGGCGCTGAACCACAAGCGCATGATCGCCCTGACCGGCCGCGACAACATCGGCATCCAGCTGGATTGGTTTCATGTCAATCTGGAGGAGCTGAATCCCTACGAGGCGGTCATCGATGCCCAACCCTTGCTATGGCACATGCACTTCCGCGATTCCAACTCACTGACCCCTGGCTACGGAAAAACCGATTTCAAGGCGGTGATGCGGGCTCTGTTGAAGACAGGATATGACGGCTATTGCACCATCGAAAGCGCACCGATGATTCCTGATCCCGACACTGCTGCCAGAGATGGCATTGAATACCTGAAGTTCGCGGAGCGTATCGCCTGTTATCAGATTAGTCCTGAGTTCCCCAACGGTTACAGTCTACCCGATAGACACTCAATCAACTTTGAATATGGAGGAGATATTCCCAGTGGAAAGCAATGAAATCCTCGAATTGGCTCGAAATCAGGTTCGGGCCGAGGGCGAAGTATTGACCGAATTGGCCGATCAGCTTGACGAGTCCTTTGTCAAAGCCGTGGTGATGGTCGCCGAGTGCCCGGGAAACATCCTGGTCAGCGGAGCAGGTACCTCTGGTGCGATGGCCCGCCGGCTGGCACACCTGCTGGCGACTTGTGGGATGCCGGCCTTTTACCAGCATCCAGGTGAGGCGTTGCACGGTCCATCCGCCATGATCACCGATGGCGATCTGGTTATCGCCTTCTCCAAGGCTGGCAAGAGTGCCGAACTCAACGAGTTCATCCGAGTTGCCAGGGAGCGGGGAGCCAAGGCAATGGCCTGGACGTGGGAGCCCGATTCTCCATTGGGCCAAATGAGTGATCTTGTGCTGCTTGTCCGCCCCGATGAGCGAGGCGAGGGTGAAGGAGTGCTGCCCTTTGGCAGCTCTCTGGCCAACGGTGTGGTCGGCGACGCACTGACGTTGGCGGCCAAGCGTATGCGCGATTTCGACCTGCGCACGCTGGTGCAGACTCATCCCAGTGGCGCCACTTCGGAGTTGGTTCGCTGAGCTGGTTTTACTTCCTTCATGATCATCGAGGGACAAATACCGTGATGACTGGCAGAAGGTCACAACTTGGCTGTTATTCCGTTGAGTATCCCCAGGTGCGAGTGTCGATGGTCGGACCCGCTGAATGCCTGGGGATTCTGCTGTCAACGACCTGACGATTATTCAAGGAGTCAAAAAAGGTGAATGCTGCATTCTTGGTAGGAGCACGGGAGTTTGTTGTAAAGGATATCCCAGATCCCGTAGTGCCGGATGACGGGCTGCTGATGGAGGTCAAGGCGTGTGGTGTCTGCGGTTCCGATATCCGGCGATGGAAAGAAGGCCCGCCGGT
Source organism: Chloroflexota bacterium (assembly GCA_034717495.1). Lineage (NCBI taxonomy): Bacteria > Bacillati > Chloroflexota > Chloroflexota bacterium. The sequence goes on from JAYELL010000001.1 coordinate 136,590, forward strand.
CGGTGTCGATGCTATCATACCGGGACATGAGGTGGCCGGGCAGGTGCTCGCGGTTGGCAAGGATGTGCTAGGTTATACCCCGGGAGATCGACTGGCGATTGCGCCGGATATTCACTGCGATCGTTGCTACTATTGCCATCGGGGGTTGTACAACCTGTGCGACAACCTGCGGCTGGTTGGAATCACGCCCGGTTATCCAGGTGGATTCGCCGAAAAGATGGTCCTGACGGGCGAGATCCTGGCGCGGGGCATTGTACACCACATGCCCGATGGAATGTCCTATCCCGAGGGCGCGCTGGCCGAGACGCTCTCCTCGGTTCTGGCTTCACATCACAATGCAGGTACCAGTCTGGACGATGTAGTGGTTGTCATGGGCGCCGGTCCCATCGGCTGTCTTCACATTTCGGTGGCCAAGGCGCGCGGTGCCCAGGTAGTTGTTTCCGAGCCCAGCGAGAACCGACGGGAAATTGTACAGCGTTTCGAGCCTGATGCTGTGGTCGATCCTTTCAACGAGGACCTGGTAGCCTTTGTCAGGGACTGGACCGATGGCCTGGGAGCAAGCATCACGGTCTGTGCAAACCCTATCGCTGCGACCCAGACCCAGGCGGTAGAACTGACCCGGAAGGCTGGCCAGATCGTTCTATTCGGTGGCCTGCCCAAGGCCAATCCTATGACGACCCTGGATGGCAATAGAATCCACTATGGCGAACAGATCGTGGTGGGTGCCTTTTCCTATCATCCCACCATGCATGAGTCGGCTTTGAACTTGCTTCACCGAAAGGTCATTGCGGCCGAACGATTGATCACCCATACCATGCCGTTGGAACAGGTCGGTGAGGCTTTCGAAAAAGCAGCCAGTGGCGGGGGGCTGAAGGTTATCGTCACTCCGTAACCTATGATGACAGCGGGAGTCCACGAACAGTTGTTCCCTTGACGAAACGGACCGGGCAATCAGAATTCACAATGAGGTGAGAACATGAGTGATCAAACAATTCCCCAAACCATGGGCCAGCAGTACGGCCGGCGTTCCTGGGCAGAGCCCTGGAAGATTAAAATGGTAGAGCCAATCAGCATTCCATCGCGCAGCGTTCGGCAGCAGGCCATCGAGGATGCGGGTTACAATACCTTCCTGTTGCGATCGGATCAGGTATATATCGATTTGCTCACCGACAGCGGCACCAGTGCCATGAGTGATCGCCAGTGGGCGGGACTGATGCTGGGCGACGAGGCCTACGCCGGCAGCCGCAATTTCTATCACCTGGAAGACGCCATTCAGTCGACCTACGGGTATGCCTACATTGTGCCTACTCATCAGGGACGAGGGGCGGAGCATCTGATCAGTAAGGCGCTGATTCAACCAGGAGACTTTATTCCAGGCAACATGTATTTTACCACCACGCGCCTGCACCAGGAGTTAGCGGGAGGCACCTTCGTGGACGTCATCATCGACGAGGCCCATGACCCGAGCAGTTTGCATCCCTTCAAGGGAAATGTTGACATGGACAAGCTCAAAGCCCTCATCGAACGAGTTGGCGCCGAGAAGATCCCCTACGTCAGTCTGGCCGGAACCGTCAATATGGCCGGGGGGCAACCGGTGAGCATGGCCAATGTGAGGGCGCTGCGCGAGCTGTGCGACAACCATGATATTCGCATCTACCTGGACGCGACGCGCATGGCCGAGAACTGCTTTTTCATCCAGGAGCGGGAATCAGGTTACTCCGACAAGCCAATCGCCGCCATCCTCAAGGAGTTTTGTAGCTTTACCGATGGCGCCTGGATGAGCGCCAAGAAGGACAACCTGGTCAACATCGGCGGCTGGCTGGCGGTCAACGATCACGAGGTCTTTGACCGGGCCCGCAACATGGTGGTGATCTATGAGGGACTCCATACCTACGGCGGCATGGCGGGCCGCGATATGGAAGCCCTGGCGATCGGCATCCGGGAGTCGGTGCAGGATGACCACATGCAGGCTCGCATCGGCCAGGTCCGTTATCTGGGTGGTCTTCTGATCGATTGGGGAATTCCCATCGTTCAGCCTGTTGGCGGACATGCCGTTTTTTTGGACGCTAAACGCATTTATCCCCACATTGCGCAGGATCGATTTCCCGCGCAAACCCTGGCGGCTCAGTTGTACCTCGATTCCGGTGTCAGATCGATGGAGCGGGGGAATGTTAGTGCCGGTCGCGATCCGCAGACTGGCGACCATCGCTATCCGGCGTTGGAACTGGTGCGCCTGACTATTCCTCGTCGCGTTTACACGCAGGCACACATGGATGTAACTGCTGAGGCGGTCAAGGCAGTTTTCGATGCCCGCAAGCATACCACCGGCATGACGATGGTTTATGAACCCGAATACCTGCGCTTCTTCCAGGCCAGGTTCGAGCCCATTGCTCCGCCGACGATCCAGGCCGGCACCAAAGATGAGGTCCTGGCACCGGCTTAGCCGTCACGAAGGCCATTGAAATCCTGCAATCCGGGCTGCGTTGCGGCTGGCGCGATGCAGCCCAGTCTGGTATTGGGGGGAAAGATACCAGACTGGGCCACAATGGGATCAAGTTTACCACACTCTTGGCAAATTGGGAAACTCGGAGTCAAGCGATTCCAGAGTTTGTCGAAATGTCTCCCTCAGCCTCATCCGGTTTTCTGACGCCGCCCACCAGCTCTTCCTTCAAGGCCTGCAAGCCGGCCCAATCTCGTTTGGCTGCCAGACGGGCCTGGCGCGGCCAGCTATCGGGATTCGCCATTTGGTAGGGGGAACCGGCCTCGTTCAACAGTGCCTTCAGGTCCGTTATCTCACTGTCCGCCAACTGTTCGAAGGTCACGATGCCGCCGTCGTTCAGTAGAGCCATGATTTTGGGGCCAATCCCCTCGATCACGGCGAGGTCCTCATCCTCGACCGGGTCGCCCTCAGAGTAGCGAGCATCTGCGGCGGTTTCCAGTGCGGTAATTTGGACCACCAATGCTTTTTTCTGCACTGTGGCGTCGCTCAACTTTTCCTGAGTCATCTCCAGGTCGACGACAGCCCTTGCCAGTTCGGCAGCCAATGTGTTCACAACGACCTGGTAACCACGTCTGAATTCGGTCAACTGGGAATCGAGCATTGCAATATTGAGATCAGCATTGCTTAACGCACCGCTCAGATACTCGTTTTCGGCCGTGCAAGCCATCAGATCTTGCTCCCGTTTCTCCAGAAGGCTTCGCAGGGATTCCGACCGATTGGCAGCCAGCAGTTGGGAGCGAAGCGCATCGATGTCCGCTCCAGTTTTTGCCAGTTCCCCGCTCAAGCTGTCAATATTGGCAAGCTGTGTTGCCAGATCATCGTCAGGGATGGCGGTTTGGCTGGGTTTTGTTGCCTGGTCCGGTTGCGTCTTAACCGGGCTCTGGTGGGTTGCAGCAGCCGTGGCGGCAAAAGTTTCAGCTGCTGGCGGGCTCGCAACGCCTCTTGTATCGCCTTGAGGGTCAGCTGAAACGCCGCGCGTCGCCGAAAGCTGCGCCAGTTGTTGTTTCTGTTCCGCCAATTGCCCGCGCAGTATCTTGAAATCATCCTGGGCATCGGCGATTTGTTTGCGCAGTTGCGCCTCTGTCGTCCTGGCCTGCTCCAGTTTTCCTCGCCAATAGAGCCATGCAATGATCAAACCGACGACCAGGCCAATAAAAGAGCCAATTAACAGACTTTGCCAATCCATCCTTTCTCCTCCTTCGTTCTACAAAAAAAGCGCCGACAAGGTAGGCGGTACAAGTTGGTGGTAAACCTGTGCCTGGCGGTTTGCTATGCGGGGCCATTCTAAACTCTGCGACCGCTCGTGTCAAGACCAGCTGAATCAGGGCAGCGCAGGCCATATCGGTTCGGTCAGCAGGAACAGCTTGAACCAACCCGTTTGGCGAAAGCCCAGAGCCTCGTAAGCGCGCCGGGCAGCTCGATTTTCGTTGCCCGTGAAAAGAATCGCTTGCGGTACGCCCTGCTGCCGGGCTTCCAGGAGAGAAGCCGCCACGACCGCTCTGGCATAGCCCCGACAACGTAACGGCGGTGGGGTGAAAACGCCACCAATCTGAACGGCCTCGTTGATGGACGCGTTGAACGCCGAGCAGGAGACTGGCTCGCCATCGACCTGCAGAACCCATAGTTGCCGTGATAGTATGTAGTGCTGAATGGACTGCCGGCAGGCTTCCCTCAGTTCCGGTGTATCGCTGTCGCCAAGATTCTCCAGCGAATAGGCGATACGCCAGCGGGTCATCAGCTCTTCATCGCCGGGCTCGATCCGCCGCGCGACGACTTCTGGCTGCTTGAGTCCTTGAGGCAGCACCAGGTCCGACAAGGAGAGGTGATAGAGAGATTCTGTTTCGTGAAGCTTGGCCAGGGTCGGGTCGATACTCAATGTCTCAACTATCATGTCGACCTGGCCAGCTGGTCCCAGCACACCGTACACCGGCCGGCCGCTCGCTCTTAACAGCGTTTCGAGTAATGGTTCCAGGTGGGAGGGCGCCTGGGGAATGATATTGCCATTCCAGTAGTGGGCGATGACACCGGTCAAGGTATCATCTTTGAAGACGCCGGCGTAGGTTCCACTGAAACGACTTCCGTCGTCCTTCAGCCCGCTGGACCTGGCATTTCCGATTAGAAACATGGAGGAAGCAAGGTGGGAAGCCAGAAACCGCTCCAGCGCCTGATAGTCATTTTGGCCGAGAAGTCGAATGCCCGGGTCTGTCATGTAGCAATTCTCAATATGCCTGGAAGTGCCCTGTCATTGGTATTGCTGTAGAATGGCCACGACCTCTGCATGGCCTTTCTCCCGGGCTATTGCCAGTGGTGTGTTCCCACCAAAGTCCTGCACTTCCGCCAGGGCGCCGCTCGATAGCAGCCAGCGCGCCATTTCCGGCTGGTCGAACAGGGCAGTGCCATGAAGTGCAGTTAAGGTGCCGTTCCCGGCATTTGGATCAGCGCCCTTTTCCAGGAGCAACTCCGCTACGCCCGTCTCGGCATGGATCATGGGATAGTAGAGAACAGGAATCCCGTGGGCACCGGTTGCCTGAACGAGTCCGGGATCAGCTTCAAGAGCCTTTTTGATATCGTCGACGCGGCCCAGCATAGCAGCCGTGCAGATGTCGAGGTGTGCGCCTTTCTTTCTCAGATAGTCGACGATATCGCGCCGGCCCATCTGGGCAGCCGCTTCGATCGGCGTCTCACCCCAACGGGCACTGGCATTGACCAGTTCGGGGTGGTCGGTCAACATTCGCTCGACTCTTTCGAAATTGCCGTGGGCAGCACCGACGAGTTCGTCGATCAGTTCCTGTTCAGCCATTGGGGATCAAGTCCTTCCACTCTGATCCTGTTTAACGCGTTGCCGACGACTTCCCGGGCTTCCGCCGCCAGCTGGATCGGATCATCATCGGGTTTCGGTTGGATTTCCGCTAACGGAATGAGCCACACCCGGCTGGTATCTTGCTCGACGATGCGCCGTATGGTTGTCATCAGGCTTTCATCCCGGCTGTGCCAGGTCATCGCCTCCGTATCTTCGTAGTGGATTGCGCATAACAGATAGGGCGCGCCGGAATCGATGGCGATCTCGAAAACGCCGTAGCGAAAGGGCAACAGGGTGTCTTCAGGATTGCGGGTTCCTTCGGGGAAGATGACGAGCGGGGGATACTGTTTGTCCCGGATTTTTGCTGCGATCGTGCGGCGAACATTCGCCCGCTGGGACTTGTCGCTTCGATCCAGGAAAATGGTTCCTGTAGCCGTCGCGATCCGGCCGATGAGAGGATACTTTCGCACCTCAGCTTTTGACAGAAAACGCGTCGGCAGCAAGTAGCTCATCACCAGGGTGTCGAAAAAGGAAATATGGTTCGGAAAGATAAATCCGTGATGTTCGATAACCCTTTGGGGGTCGTCGCAAACAAACCGAATTCCCAGGGCACGCATCAATGGGCGAACACCCAGGGAGAAACACCAGGCAGAGACAGGGATTCCACGAATCTCGATGGGAACCCATGCCAGAAGCGTTGTTCCAAGAGCGATTCCCATCACCATAGTGGCTGCTGCCGCCATGCGCAGCAATCCGCGCAGGGTTTTCATGATTCCGACCTGGCAAGCAGGGCGAGCCAGTCGAGGTTCTCGACCGTTTTGCCCATTCCATGATCGTCGTCGACGATGTTGAAGCTCAGATTCTCAAAGATCTGTCGCGCGATCTCCTGGGTCGACTGTAGCGGAACGACCTCATCCTGCCGGCCGTGAAAAATGATAGTGGGGATCTCCACTGAATGGCGGTGCCCGTTGGGAAGCCAGGGAAGCGCGGGGGCGAACAAAACCAGTTTTTCTACCTGCCTGGATTGGTGAATGGCGTACTCCGTTGCCATGAGGCCGCCAAGGCTCGATCCTATCAGGGTCCAGCCGGTGGTTGTGCCGATGACCTGGCTCAATTTGACCATTCGTTGGTCGAATTCTCCCGGGAAGTCGGGAATGAGCATGTCAGGAAACGCTTGCCGCAACAACGTGGCTTTGTAGCCCTGGCTGCTGCCCATCAAGCCATGGATAAAAAGAAGGCGGGATTGATCGATCATTGTTGTCATAGTTCAAATAGGAGCGTTAGGACCTGGAGCGGCGGGAAGGTCGTCAGCACGGGTCCAGCGGAAAGTATAACACGTGAACGTATGTCATACAAACCGAATGGCAAAGACTTTCGAAAAACTCAAAAAAGCACCTGGGAGATGTTGATCAATCGCTGTCCTCAGCGAAAAGCGCAAGTTGTCCCGTCGGTTTGCCGAGCTGTTGGGCGCCAACGCCGAGCAGACGAACCGGACGGCCAATCTGCCAATTGCGTTCCAGCAACACAAGGGCGACCCGGTAGATCTCCCGCGCATCGCTGGTTGGCACCTCAAGACTCATCTGACGGGTAAGGGTGGTGAAGTCGCTGTAACGGATCTTGATGGCAATGGTGCCGGCGGCCGTGCTCTTCTTCTGCAAATAGCTTGCCACCCTTTGGCTCATGCGCCATAACTGTCGTTTGAGGTCGATCAACTCCACCAGGTCTTTTGAGAAGGTTCGCTCCTGGCTGATCGATTTTCGCTCCCGGGCGGTGATCACCTGTCGGGTGTCGATTCCCTGAGCGCGGCGAAGCATTTCGGGACCATGTTTGCCAAATGCTGTCTGCAACGCGGCTTCCGGCTGTATCGCCAGCTCACCCACTGTTGTCACGCCCATGGCCTCCAGGCGCTCTGTCGTTACTGGACCGATACCCCAGAGGGCTCGCACGTGCAGGGGCGCCAGGAACGCAGGCTCATCGCCAGGGCGCACGACGGTCAACCCGCCCGGTTTTTCGTAATCGGAAGCGACTTTGGCAACCTGTTTGTTGCTGGCTACGCCCAAAGAGGCCGACAGGCCAATGTCGTTCTGGACCTGTCGCTGCAATTGCCGGGCGACCTGGATAGCTTCGTTCCAGTGCTGGAGTTGGTCGCTGATGTCAAGGAAAGCTTCGTCGATGCTAAGCTGTTCTACCTCGGGGGTGATTTCGTAGATGAGGGCCATGACCTTCGCCGAGTAGGTCCGATACAGGTTGTGCCGCGGCGGGAGCACGACGGCCTGTGGACACAGGGTGAGGGCGCGCGCCATGGGCATGGCTGAGCGGCAACCATGTGCCCGGGCCGGGTAGGAGGCTGCCGCCACCACGCCCCGCTGTTCCGGCCTGCCGCCCACCAGCACCGGCTTGCCTTCCAGCAATGGGTCTTCCAATATCTCGACGGCGGCAAAAAAGGCGTCGAGGTCGAGGTGCAAGATAGCGCGTGCCGTGTCGGTCAAAGATTCCTGTGATGCTCGCTGCTTGTTCATGCCGGATTGAATTCTAACGCCTTTTTGACTAACTCGCAATTGGCGTCAAGGCAGGGGAAGCACAACAGAAGGTTTTCTCGCGAATCCCGGCACTGGCACGATCGCTGGTTTTTTGGTAGAATGGCCCGGGAAAGGTAGTTTGCATTTACGAGAGCGTTTTAGATTTTGTAGACGCATTACCGTGCCTGGCAAAGTGAATCAATATCCACATTTTCCTGTCCGGAGGAGTTGTTATGGGTCCTGGCTTTCGGTTGCTTCTTGCAGTCATTTTGATCGCCCTGATCGGCTCGGTGTCTGTCGTTCAAGCGGGACCGAACCCTGTCGAGCCCGAGGATCAACTGCTGATACAGATATGGCTGCCCGATCCGGTCAAAGATGTCGTGGTTATGGCTGAGGGGCCTTTACTACCCCTGGCCCACGAGCCGGGTGAGCCCTCCTACCTTCTGGCGCGCATGTCGCCCGGAGATATTGACTGGTTAAAAGGGTCAGGTTATTCGTTTGAGGTGATTGACAGGGACGCTGCCGGAGCAAGCTATTGTATGGAAGATATGCGCGCTCCTGGCCGGGTTGTGCTGGAAGCAGCGCGTGAAGTGCTGCGAACCGATGATCGGGTGTTGTGGCGCCTGCCGGCCGAAACTGGCCCTTCCGATTGCACAGGTTGGGCATGGATGCTGCATCCCATTCGCCTGATTCCGCGTCGCGCGCCGGAGATTCCCTCCGATATCGGTCCTTTGCCCTTTGTCCAGGATATCCTCGGGATGATCGATCTTCCTCACATGATGGCCTATGCAGAGGAACTCAGCGGCGCGGCACCTGCCATAATTTACGGCGATCCCTACACCATCACGACACGGTACACCACCTCAGGCGTACCCATCGCCAAGGCCATCGATTACATGATCGAACGCCTGGAACGATTGGATCTGCCAGTGTCAACCCATACCTGGGATGTGACGAAACCCCCCAACATCATTGCCGAGAAGGCAGGTCGATCGCAAGAGGCAGGAATTTACATAATCTGTGCCCATCTCGACTCGAGAGCGCGGGGCTATCCCCACGACCCCGCCCCAGGCGCCGATGACAACGGCAGCGGTTCGGTTGCCGTTCTGGCTGCCGCCGAGGTGTTGGCTCCCTACACCTTCGATGCCACCATTCGTTTCATTTTGTTCACAGGGGAAGAGCAGGGATTGTATGGAAGCCGAGCCTATGCTAACATGGTACAGGATGAGGATATTCGCGCCGTGCTCAATATGGACATGATCGCATGGGACTCGGTTGGCGGACCCGAGATGGATCTCCATGCCCGAGACACCGTGCCTGGCAGCCTCGATATGGCCACATTGTTTGCAGATGTGGTAAGTGCTTATGGCCTGAACTTGACGCCGCAAATTATTCCCAACGGCGTCCCGGCCAGTGACCATTCGCCATTCTGGGATGAAGGTTTCCCGGCGATTCTGGCAATCGAGGATTATTTTGGTACCGGCGATTTCAATGCCTACTACCACACGGTGAATGATAAAACGATCTATTACAACCAGGCGTTTTTTGACCAGATGGTGAAGGGTTCAATTGCCACGTTCGGGCATCTGGTTGGCCCGCCCGTGGCCAGTTATTGGGCAGATCTTAGCTACGACGGCAAAGTGACCGTAGAAGATATAATGATGACTTCGAGGCGTTGGGGGGCAGAGATGGGCCAGTGGAACTACCATGTTGTGTATGACATCGATCGCAATGGTGTCGTGGACGCTGTCGATATCCAACTGATTGCGACCGAGTGGGGCTGGACGGAGAATCCATAAAAAGGGGGAACTATTCGATGAAGACCCATGCAAGGCTGGCACGGTGGAAGGCTGTGCTGGCAATCTCGCTATTGGTTGTTTTGGCGGTTGCGGGCTGCGGATCAAACCAGGACGTGACCGATGAGCCTGCCGGACAGGCAGCTCGAACCGATTACGGTTTTCCGGTGGCACAGTCCAGGGTTTCTGTTTCTGCGCTGCCCGATGAGGGGATGGATCCGTTTCTTGAGGCCATCGATGGCGCGCGGGATAATATCCGCCTCAAGGTTTATCTGATCACCGAAGATCGCGTCATAGACGCTCTTAGACGGGCCGCCTCGCGCGGCGTTGATACACGGGTGATGATCGAGCCAGAACCCCAGGGCGGCGGCGACAGCAACCGCGCGGCAAAAAACGAACTCGAGTCTGCCGGCGTCTATGTAAAGGATGCTCCCTCGACCTTTCGCATGTCCCATGAGAAGAGTCTGGTGTTAGATGGCAGCCGTGCCTGGATCATGACGCACAACCTGACCCATTCCTCGTTTTCGAAGAATCGAGAATACCAGGTGGTAGTAGATGATCCAACTCTGGTTGACGAAGTCAGCCGGGTCTTCGATGCCGACTGGGACCGGAAACGGGTGGATCTCGACCAGTCGCCACTGGTCTGGAGTCCTGATAACAGCCGCCAACGGCTCCGGGCCCTGATCGAAGGTGCCGAAAAGAGCCTGGACCTGGAGCAAACATCGGTACTGGATAACGACGTGGTGGCGTGGCTCATTGCCGCGGCCGAGCGGGGCGTGCGGGTCCGGTTGATCACGCCAGCCGTCACGGATCCTGACGACTGGGAATATGAGGATCTCAGCCGTCTCGCCGGCAATGGGGTGGCAGTCCGTTTTCTGGATGATCCCTACGTTCACGCCAAGACGATGGTGGCAGACGGCGCCGTTGCCTTCGTGGGCTCACAGAATCTGAGCGATTCTTCCCTGGATCAGAATCGCGAGTTGGGCATCATGTTTGACGATGCGGCGGCGGTCAACCGCCTTGCCAGCTATTTCGGACAGGACTGGAACCGGGCAGAGCCAATGGCAGGGTCCAGGTTGGACGTCCCTGAACCCAAGGCAGTCCTCCCACCCGCCAGCGGTGTTGTACCCTGGCGCGAGGCGGGAGACTATGTTGGCCAGACGATTACCGTGGCAGGGGTTGTTGTCGATGCCTACGACGCCGGGACGATCACTTTTCTGAATTTCGACCGGGACCGCACCTTCACCGTCGTAATCTTTGATGAAAATTATGATCGATTCCCCGCGCCACCCGCTGAACTTTATTTCGAGCAGCGCGTACTGGTAACCGGTGAGGTGGAATTGCATGACGGAGACCCGCAGATCGAGGTGAAACACCCGGACCAGATCGAAATTGAGGGTGGTTCATCCCAGGACAGGGCCAAGCCCAAGCCTGCGGCCACCAAACCCTCCAATGGAGCCATTCCGTGGCAGGAAGCAGGAGACCATGTTGGCCAGAAGATTTCGGTCGAAGGCGTTGTGGTAGATTCCTACGACGCCGGGACGATCACCTTCCTGAACTTCGATGAGGATCGCACCTTCACTGTTGTGATCTTTGACGATAATTACGATCGATTCCCTGAATCACCTGAAGACCTTTACTATAAGAAGCGCATCCTGGTGACGGGTGAGGTCGAGCTACACGATGGAGACCCGCAGATCGAGGTCGAACATCCGGACCAGATCGAAATCCTGGAAGACTTATCCCGCGACGGAGACAAACCGGCCGCGACGATCCCCTCCAATGGGCTCGTTTCGTGGAAGGACGCAACCAACTATATCGGCCGCAGGGTGACCCTGGAGGGCGAGGTAGTTCGTAGCTACAATAGTGGAAAGGTCGCTTTTCTCAACTTCGCCGAAAACTATAAGGACACGTTATCCGTAGTGATATTTGCCAGCGACTTCGCAAAGTGGCCTGAAGCGCCGGAGGACTTTTACCTGGGAAAGCATATCCACGTGCAGGGCAAGGTCAAGGAATACCGCGGTGCGCCTGAGGTGATCGTTGAAGCGCCAGGACAGATCGAGGTGATCGGCACATCACAGTCAGCAGATTCGGCAACGCCTGCGACCGGCCCGCCAATTTCATGGGAGCAGGCGGGTGCCCACGATGGCGAGCAAGTCACCGTTGCAGGCACGGTGATTGACAGCTACAAGTCGGATACCGTTATACTGCTCAATTTCAGCCCGAGCCGGGAGGCGTTCAAAGCCGTGATTTTTGAACGCAACTGGCATAAATGGGGTGAAACCCCGGATCGAGCATTGCTTGGGCGGGACGTTCTGGTATCTGGCAAGATTCAGCTGTATAAAGGGGTTCCGGAGATTGTCGTGAATAGTCCCTATCAACTGGAGATACTCGATTAGATGGCCAACCAGAAAGCGGTTTTTTTCGGCCTGAGGGAGGGCATTTGACAGGTGTGATACCGATCATTGACGACATCTCAGTTGCTGAAGAATCGATCCTCCGGCGCGCCGGCTGGGATGAGCAAAAACTGCCCCCGGCGTTGCTTGACGGGATTGAAAGCATCTTTGGGGAAAGGTTGACACCGGAAGAAGCAGTGGACCGCGTTCTGGCCGACGTGCGCCTTCGGGGTGACGCGGCGTTGCGTGATTGGTCTCAACGAATCGATGGTGCAAGCCCGGAGGAGTTCTCGGTGCCGGAGGTTGAGATCGAGCATGCCGTGGCTGGTCTGGCACCCGATATGCTTGAGGCTTTGACTATCGCGGCGGATCGCGTCGAGGCCTTTCACAGGAAGCAACCGATTGGATCGTGGATGGACGTCACGCCCGGCGGCACATTGGGTCAGCTCGTGCGGCCGCTTCGCCGTGTTGGCGTCTACGTTCCGGCCGGCACGGCGCCGCTGCCGTCGTCTCTACTGCATACGGCGATTCCGGCTCGGGTGGCCGGCGTGCCTGAGATCATCGTATGTACCCCTCTTGACCGCGCTACGGGCAAGGTTGCTCCGTTGACCCTGGCGGCGGCCCACATTGTGGGCGCCCAGGCTATCTATCGCCTGGGGGGTGCCCAGGCAATAGGCGCCATGGCCTATGGCACCGAATCGCTGCCCCGGGTGGATAAAGTGGTTGGACCCGGCGGGCTGTTCGTTACACTGGCCAAACGTCAGGTGTTTGGCCAGGTCGGTATCGACGGTCTGCCCGGACCCACGGAGACCCTGGTGATCGCCGATGAGACGGCCAGCCCTGCTCTGGTGGCGGCCGATCTGCTGGCGCAGGCGGAGCATGATGTCATCGCTTCCGCGATTTTGCTCACGCCGTCAAAGGACCTTGCTGCTCGTGTCCAGGTGGAAGTATCCCGGCAGCTGGACAATCTAAGCCGCGCCGACATCGCTGCTGCTTCGCTGGCGGCCCGCGGTGGCATCGTGATAACGGGCGATCTGACTCAGGCTATTGATCTCGCCAACGATTTCGCGCCCGAGCACCTCTGTCTGCTGGTCGCAGACCCCTGGGCGCTGGTCGGCAGGATCGAAAACGCGGGTGGTATTTTCGTCGGCGAACACAGTTTTGAGGTCCTGGGTGATTATGTGGCAGGTCCCAGTCATGTGATGCCCACCGAGGGCACGGCTCGCTTCGCCAGCCCGGTCAGCGTCGCTGATTTCGTCAAGCGCATCAGTCTGATTGCCCTGGAGCCGGCGGAAGGGCAGCGCCTCAGCGGTCCGGCGGCGCTGTTGGCGGACGGTGAGGGTCTGACCGCCCATGCTGCGGCCGCCCGGGCGCGCATGACGGGTCTGGATGCCTGAGTGCCGGACGAGAACCTTTTCGAGGAGTAGATACCTTGACCAGGATTACCAAAGCTGAAATTGACAGCCTCATGCGGCCCGAACTGGCTGCCCTGGAGCCGTATGTTCCCATCCATCCTTTCGAGGTGCTCAGCGGTCGGCTGGGCCGCGCGCCAGAGGATATCACCAAACTGGATGCCAACGAGAATCCATACGGCCCTTCGCCCCGCGTGATCGAGGCCCTGGCAAGCTATCGGTGGTATCAGGTGTATCCCGATTCCCAGAGTACCGCGCTTCGGACGGCGCTTTCCAGCACGCTGGATTTGCCCGTCGAAACCCTCATGGTTGGACACGGCGCCGATGAATTGGTCGATCTCGTTTGTCGGCTTTTCCTGTCACCGGGCGATTCGCTGCTCGATTGCCCGCCGACCTTTGGCATGTACCGCTTTGACGCGGCCATCAACGGCGCTCAGATCGTCGACGTGCCCCGCAAGGCTGATTTCAGCCTGAATGTGAAAGACATCGTCGATGCCATCGCAGCGAAGCGGCCCAAGCTGCTTTTTCTTTGTTCACCCAACAATCCGGACGGCGGTGTATTGGATCAGGATATCCTGGATACTTTGCTTGAACTGCCTATTGTGGTCATCGTCGACGAAGCCTATGTTGACTTTTCAGACCTGGATGCCAGCTACATCCACCAGGTATCGAATCACAACAATCTGGTCGTGCTTCGAACTTTCAGCAAATGGGCAGGACTGGGCGGCCTGCGAGTCGGGTTCGGGGTTTTCCCGGAGGGGATCATCCGGCAGCTTTGGAAGATAAAACAGCCCTACAACGTCAATGTTGCTGGGACCCAGGCTGCCCTGGCGTCGCTGGAGGACAGGGTGGCTTTGTTGGAGAATGTAGCCCGTCTCGTGGCTCAGCGCCAAAGACTGGTCGTGGAATTGGACCGCTTCACATTCCTGGAAACCCATCCGGGCAGTCAGTCCAATTTTGTTCTCTGTCGGGTGATGGGTCGGGACGCCCGCCAACTCAAGCTCGATCTGGAACGGCAGGGTGTACTGGTCCGCTATTTTGCCCGGCCGGGCCTGGAAAACTGTATCAGGGTTTCGGCGGGTCGGCCATTGGATACAGATCGACTGCTCGCTGCATTGAACACTCTATCCCAGACCGCGCTATATTGACATAATGATATAGCGGCATAATGACATCGATATCCCTTCCTCCTGGAGTATAACCTATGCGAAACGCCGCGATCGAACGCATTACGGCAGAGACATCTATCGAGCTTGAGCTAACCATCGATGGCACTGGTGAGGCCGACATCAAAACGGGAATCGGCTTCTACGACCACATGTTGACCCTTTTTGCCTCCCATGGACTCTTTGACCTTCAAGTGCGTGCCGATGGCGATCTCCAAGTGGATGAACACCATACAGCCGAAGATGTAGCGATCTGTTTAGGTATGGCATTGGATGAAGCGCTGGCAGACCGCGCCGGAATCGTACGCACAGCACATGCCTATGTGCCTATGGACGAGGCTCTGGGATTCGTCGCCCTCGACCTGGGTGGACGTCCCTACTGCGTCTTTGAGGCGGATTGGCGGACGCCGAGATTGGGCTCGTTGGGTACCGACATGATCGGGCATATCATGGAGTCCTTTGCGATTCATGGACGTCTGAACCTGCATGCCCAGCTGTTATATGCCAGGAACGACCATCATGCCTGCGAGGCGCTTTTCAAAGCGCTGGGCCGTGCGCTCGACGCGGCAACACAGGTTGATCCCAGGCGGCAGGGCGTTCCATCCACGAAGGGTGTGTTGTAGGTGAAGACGGAAATAAATCGGGCTATCGAGCCGGCTGGCACGGCATCTTCTGAGGGGGAAATCTGTACAATCACCAGCGGCGAGTGGGCCCGCTGGGCCGGTGCGGTGGGCTATCGTGCCGACGTGCTGTCCGATATCCTGGTGGAGCGCCTGGTGTGGGGCCCGGAGATCGAGGCCGATTCGGGCGACTTCCAAGGCCTGAAGGGCCCGGGTTTCGTATGGTTTCGCTTTTGGGTACCTCGGGATCAACAGATTGTCGAGCGCTATTTCGACAACGAGGGCCGTTTGCTTGGCACCCGGGTAGACGTGTGCACACCGTTCACGGAGGATGCTGGAAACTGGGTTACCAGGGACCTTCAGCTTGACATATGGATCGACCCCGGGGGACGGGTCACGATGCGAAACGAGGTTGCTTTCGAAGAAACAACTACAGGTGGTAGTCTGTTGCCTGAGGAGGCAGATCAAGCTGAAGAGCACGTCAGGCGTCTCACGACCGGGATATTCCAGGGAAATTTCCCGCCGGCGCTGGTGCGCAACTGGCAGCTTGATCTCAAGAGCCTGATGGAGTCCATTAAACCATGATCGCCATCATTGACTATGGCATTGGCAACCTGCGCAGTGTCGAGAAGGCTCTCCATTTTGTGGGCGCGTCTGCGATCTTGACCAGTGACAGCGAACAGGTTCGGCAGGCATCCGGTGTAATCCTGCCTGGTGTTGGCGCCTTTGGCGCGTGTGCATCGGGCCTCGAGAATGCCGGTTTTGTCCCCATCGTCAAGGAATTAGCCGCCTTGGGCCGTCCCTTGCTCGGTATCTGCGTCGGCATGCAGTTGCTTTTTGACGACAGTGAGGAGATGGGTTATCATTCCGGCCTTGGTTTATTGCCGGGCAGTGTACGTCGTTTCAACGATGATTTTGAGGGCCCGGATGGACACATCTTAAAGGTGCCGCAGATTGGTTGGAACCAGCTCTGGCATAATGATACAGATGCGCTTTTGAAGGGTGTGGCGAGCGGTAGCTATGCTTACTTTGTGCACTCGTATTACTGCGACCCCCGAGATTCCTCGGCCATCATCGCCCGGACCGATTATGGCATCGATTACGCTTCTGTGGTCAGGAAGCCGGCTGGCGACGTCTGGGGAGTGCAGTTCCATCCTGAGAAGAGCCACGACGTTGGACTTCAGATCCTGCGTAATTTCGTAGATATTGTGGAGATAGGAGAATCGACAGGTGACGGCAACTGAGCACCCTCGCATGAAACGGGAACGGCGAACCATTGGGGTGATGGTCGCCATTTACTGCCGCCAAAACCACGGGAACAAGGGGCAATTATGCGCTGAGTGCTCTGAACTCCAGGAGTACGCATTGCTGCGGCTCGACAAATGTCCCTTTCAGGAGGAGAAAACGACCTGTGCCAACTGCGCGGTGCATTGTTACAAACCTGAGCGGCGGGAGCAGATTCGTGAGGTCATGCGCTTCGCTGGGCCCCGCATGATCTGGCGACACCCCTACCTGGCGATGATGCATATTCTTGACGGGCGAAAGAAAGAGGCGGAACTACCGGCCCGCGCCAAAAAGCCGGCTTTAAAAGGTTGATCCCCAAATTTTTACGCGGCATCATGGAGACAGAGGATCAGGGGGTCAGAGTGGCAGAGGATCAGAATGTCTGAGAGTCAGAAAGGACCTGATACGGTTCCTCCGAGACTCTGAAACTCCGAGACTCCGCCCTGTGCCCATCCGAACAACCGGGCTTTTTGCCGGTCGGTGATTTGCTGCCTGGCTGGGATCGGGTTATACTGCGATGCTAAGGCTGGTAATCCATCAGGTAAGGACAGGTGTACAATGCGACAGAACATCGGCAGGTTGATGGAGGAGCGAAACCTTGACGCCGCAGTCGTGATGGGATCGACTGTCGAGAGTCCCACTGTGTATTATCTCACCGGTGGAGTCAAGCTGGAAGGCGTCATGTTGATCTTCCAGAAGGATGCACCATCTCTCTTGATCCACCACCCTATCGAACGGGATAATGCCGCCGAGACAGGCTACGACTGTCTGCCGTACACCCATTGGGATATTGGCAAGATCTTCCAGGCCGTTGAAGGCAACGCACTCATGGCCCGTGCCGAGCTGATTCGACAGATACTTGCCGAGTCAGGCGTGCGCGGCCAGGTGGGGTTCTACGGGCACGGGGAGATCGGTTCGGCCCATACCTTGCTTTCTGCTCTGCAAACAAGGCTACACGCGAGCGAAATCGTCACCGAATATGACCGGGACCTCTTTTCCCGCGCTCGGGAAACAAAGGATCAGGCTGAAATCGATGTGATGAAGGACTTGGGGCGGAGAACCTGTCAAGTGGTGGGGGCAGTTGCCGATCTTCTGACGAGCCGGCCTGTCTCGAACAACCATCTGGTGGCCAGCGATGGCGAGCCGATGACCATCGGCCATGTCAAGGATTTTATTCGTGGCCAACTGGCCAATCTGGGTTTGGAAGAGCCTGCCGAGAATATCTTCGCTACAGGCGCAGATGCGGGTGTTCCCCACAACCACGGTGATCCCAATGATGTCCTGGAACTGGGCAAGTCGATTATCTTTGATATCTTTCCCAGGCCGCAGGGTGGCGGCTACTACCACGATATGACGCGCACCTGGTGCCTTGGATATGCTCCGCCTGAGGTTGAACAGGCGTACGAGGATGTCATGACAAGCTTTGATCTGGCGGTGGCAGCTCTCAAGGTAGGGCGGCTGACCGCGGAGTATCAGGTGCTGACTTGTGAGTACTTCGAATCTCAAGGCCATCCAACGTCGATGACGGATTTTGCTTCGCAGTCGGGATATGTGCATAGCCTTGGCCATGGCCTGGGCCTTCAGGTACATGAGGCGCCAGGGTTCTCCCATCTGCCGGGGAATACCGCTACCCTTGAACCGGGGACTGTGTTTACGATTGAGCCCGGCCTCTATTATCCCGAACTGGGCTATGGTGTTCGGGTTGAGGATACCTACATTTGTGACCACGATGGCGTGTTTCATAGCATTACGCCATTCGCCAAAGACCTGGTTCTGCCAGTTGGCAGATGATCTGATTGGAGGATTTGTCCATGCAAGTATTGACTCCCGGGGGTCGCGCTCCCGATTTTGAATTGGTCGACATCACGGGCCAGCCGGTTCGCTTGTCGCAGGTTCTTGAGGTCGCCAGTGTGGCCGTTGTATTGGATTTCTGGTCCGTCGAGTGTTCCTGGAGCACCGAATACGATGAGTGGTTTGCCGAAGTGAGCGAGGATTGGGTCGGCGATGGAATCGTGTTCCTGGCAATCGCGTCCAATAGTAACGAGACCTTTCCGATGATCGCAGCTGCGGCCAAGGAGCGGAAGCTTGGATTTCCTATATTGCACGACAAGGGCGCAGTTGTCGCTGATATGTATGGCGCTTTGACCACGCCTCACATCTTCGTGGTTGATGCGAACGGTTTTCTTGCCTATAGCGGCGCAATCGATGATCGGACCCTTGACAGTCCGCAGGCAACGGTCAACTATCTTGAATCGGCGCTCGATGCGCTCATTCGCCGGCATCGCCCCGAGCCGGCCACTACGGAACCCTTCGGGTGTGTATTGGTGCGAACAGAGGTTGATTGATTAAATCGATTGATAGATTAGATCTATGGCGGTAGCTGAACCCACCCTTTCTCCAGAAGCCAAACCCGAATCCGGATCGCGGGAATGGAACCAGCCAATTGAGGTTCCATTCCTCTCCGTAGTTGTCACCCTCGTTCTGGCGGTTGCCATTCTTGGTGCGCTCGTTTGGGGATACTTTTCCACCGCTGCACCGGTTACCATCTCGATCGATGGTCTGACCGCGCGCGTTAACAGCCATCAGAGCACGGTGGGCGATCTCCTGGGCGAATTGCAGGTTACGCTGACACCGGAGGATCGAATCACGACCCCCCTGGGAAAGGGGCTCCTACCGGGATTGGTGATAGAGATCGTGCGGGCCAGGCCTGTGGTTGTACAGGGCGACAGCCGGGAACGCCATCTACGAACCCACCTGACTACGGTGGGCGGCGTCTTGAACGAGGCAGGTATCACCACGGGCCCCCACGATGAACTGACGCTGGCCGGACAACCTGCCAATGTCGATACGCTGTTACCCCTGCCCGAGTTGCTGGGTGGGCGCCAGTTCTCCGGGATTCCCGAGCCCTTGCCCTGGCAGGGCACAGAGCTTTCCGCGGTCGAAATTGCAATCGTGCGCGCCGTGCCGTTGGTGCTTCACGATGAAGGTCCCTCGGTCACCCTCTGGACGACGGCATCGACCATTGGGGAAGCGTTGACGGAACATGGCCTGCAGTTTTTCATCGGCGATCGAGTTCGGCCGGGGCTGGGGACACCCGCGAGCGCCGGTGCTCAGATATTCCTGGATCGTTCCAAGCCTGTCAGCGTCCGTTCCGGGGATGGAATCTGGCGTACCAGGACCCGGGCGGCAACGGTCTCTGATCTCCTGACCGAGAATGGACTGGTATTGGCTGGGTTGGATCGGGTAGAACCATCGCTGGAGACTGTCGTGACCGATGATCTGGAGGTCACCATCACCCAGGTTGAACATCGCTTTGACGTGGAGGAAGAAGTCACGCCATATTCGACGATCTGGCAGGCTGATCCTGAGCTGGAAATCGACCAGCGCCGCATGGAAAACGAGGGGGTTCGGGGTATCCAGCGCTGGCGTTACCGGACTGTCCTGGAGGATGATGAGCCTGTCGATCGTTTTCTTGAGGACCATTGGCTGGCCCAACAGCCAATTACCCGCGTGCTCAAGTACGGCACAGATATCATCCCTCGGGAACTGGAGACCACGGAAGGCACTCTAACCTATTGGCGCAAGGTACGCATGTTTGCTACCTCCTATTCCGCGGATGAAGCGGGAACCCCGGTGGACGCGCCCTATTATGGTCTCACCCGGTCAGGAACCCCGGTTGGCTACGGGGTGGCGGCCGTGGATCCAAGCGTGGTGAAACTTGGCAGCAAGGTTTATGTGCCCGGGTACGGGGTTGCCGATGCCCTCGACACAGGCAGCGCTATCAAGGGCCGGTGGATCGATCTGGCCTACGAAGAGGGTCAGTTGGTGCCCTGGAGCCGTTGTGTCGACGTGTATCTGTTGACGCCGGAGCCACCCTCCTATCAGATCGAGTATTTTTTGCCCGACCGGCCCAGGGTGCGTTGTTTGCAGCAGTAACAGGATCGCATAGAGGGGAAGCATGCTTGTCCTGATTCCCTCCAGGGGTGGGCATCTGCTTCCTTTCGACTGAGCGATCTCAAAATGATCGAAGTTGCGTATGTCGCAAGCCGAAAAGCCGAAGAAGCGCACGAGCGGTTGGTGGGTCGGTGCGTACCTTGTACTGATTCTACTGACCGCATTTTTTTTGCGCGTCTTTCACATTGATTGGGCAGATGGTCACCTTCCTCATCCGGACGAACGCTCGACCGTCGCTTTTTACGCGCCTTCAATTCACCTGCCACCTGACGGCATTAGCCTGCTTGACACGCGCCAGTCTCCCCTGAATCCTCTGTGGGATGTCAATAAACAGAGCCGGCGCAGCTATACCTACGGGCACTTTCCCCTTTACCTGGTAGTTCTTGCTGCTAACGGTCTTCACGAACTGGCACCACTGGCCGAAGGGCTGGGATTGCCAGGTGAGCTGGTCGAGACCTTGCGAACAGCCAATGGCGTGCCTGGATTTGCCCTGGTCGGCCGCCTGATCACAGCTATTGCCGATACCTTCACCGTGTTGTTGGTCTTTTTACTGGCTCAGCATATCTACGGGCGGCGGCGCTGGTGGGTGGGATTGCTGGCGGCGGGTTTTTCTGCCTTTACCGTGCTTCAGATCCAGCTCAGTCACTTCTTCGCCGTCGATCCCATCAGTACTGCGTTTACCCTGCTGGCGCTCTACGGCGCGCTTCGCCTCGTGGAATTGGCCCAGCGCGGTCGCGTCTCGTGGATATGGGCGGTCATAACTGGTATCGGCGCGGGTCTGGCCATCGCATCAAAGTTCAGTGCTTTGCCGGTATTGGCTGCACCTGTAGTAGCAGGCTTGATGATGCTGTGGCGGGGGCGTGGCTTCGAAGCAACAGATCTGGCCGGCGAACGACCTTCGTCTTCCCAGATTGCCCTTTTGGTAATCCTTGCCTTGCTCGTCGCTGTAGCGACCTTCGCTGTGACTTCCCCCTTTGTATTGCTCGATTGGGAAAACTTCAATCGGGCGGTGCTTATCGAGCAGGGCGCTATGGTACGCGGCGAGGCGGATTTCCCCTTTACTCGCCAGTATCGAGGCAGCGTGCCGTACCTCTATTTCCTGGAACAGCAGGTCAAGTGGGGAATCGGCTGGCCCCTGGGACTGCTTTGCATGGTTGCCCTGATGTGGGTGTTGGTCAAAGTGCTGCGTGGCCGTTCCCTGGCGGGCGAGCTGATCATCCTGAGTTGGGTCATACCCTATTTTGGCATGACCGGCCTCTTCCTGGCCAAGTTCAATCGCTACATGGTGCCCATTGTGCCCTTGCTCATGGTGTTCGCCGCGGGCCTGGTTGCTGCCATCGCAGGTGAGGTGCCTCGCAGGGCAAATTCGCCTGAACCCAGCGTCGTCGCTGAAGATGACGCGATTGTCCGGCAGTCGTCAAGCCGGCGATGGATGGCTGCTATTGTCGGTGGAGCTGCACTCCTGGGAGCTGTTCTCTGGTCCGTTGCTTTTGTCAATGGCGTCTACGGGCAGGAACATCCCTTCATCCGGGCCTCTCGTTGGATGTACGATACCATTCCTGACAACAGTGTCTGGATTACGGAACATTGGGAGGAGGGCTTACCCCTCTCGCTGCCCGAAGACGACGGCAATCCAGGCGCTCATGGCTGGCGTAATCTGACTATGCCCATGTACGAGGAGGATACGGAGCGAAAGTTCGAGACACTGAGGGATAACCTGCGCGAAGGAGATACCTACGTGCTGGCAACCAAGCGTCTATACGGCGCTCTGCCGAACTTGCCCGAGCGTTATCCCATGAGCAATCGGTTTTACGAGTTGCTCTTTGCCGGCCAGCTGGGATATGAGTTGGCAGCCGAATTCACCAGCTTTCCAGGTCTGTTCGGTGTGGAGATCGACGATCAAAGTGCCGATGAAAGCTTTTGGGTTTACGATCATCCCCGAACTCTCATCTTTCGCAAGGTCAGGGATCTGAGCGACGCCGAGTGGAATGCGTTGCTGGGCAACAGCTGGGCCGGCGCCAGGGCATGGCACGTAGGTGAGCCCACCTTGATTCAGCGCATATGGTCGGTGTTCGATGGCCAGGGAGTCAGCCGGCAACCACAGGAACTCGAGGAAAGTCCTGATCTCCTTCTGGATCAACCGCTGGACGAACTTCCGGTAGTTCAGGATTTCCGTTGGAATACTGCGGCCAGCAGGTCGGTGCCCCTGGCGGTGATCAGCTGGTGGCTCGCTCTTTTTTTCATCGGCTTGCTGGTATGGCCCTTTGCCTTCTCACTTTTCAGGAATCTGCGGGATCGTGGTTATCTGTTCTCCCGATCCTTGGGCTGGCTCACGGTCGGATATGGCGTGTGGCTTGCAGCCAGTCTGCGAATAGGCCAGAATTCGCTCGCTTTTATCCTGGTGGTAGCGCTGGGAGTTGCTGCAGTATCCTTCTGGTTTGCCTGGCGAAATCGAGAGGAGATGGCGGCCTTCTGGCGTTCGCGAAAGGGTATCCTGATTTTCGGTGAGGCGCTGTTCGGAGTCGCCTATCTACTGTTTGTTGTCGTTCGGCTCCTGAATCCCGACCTGTGGCAACCCTGGAATGGCGGCGAGAAGTTCATGGAGTTCGCTTTCCTGAACGCAATCCTGCGCAGTGCCAATTTCCCCCCGATTGATCCCTATTTCGCCGGCGGCACAATCAACTATTACTACTACGGCCATTACCTGGTGGCCCTGTTGGCCAAGCTCACGGGAATCTGGTCGTCGGTGGCCTTTAACCTGGCCGTTCCGACCCTGTTTGCCCTGACGATTGTCAACGTGGTCAGCCTGGGCTACACGCTGGCCGGAAGGCTGTCATGGAGGGGAACCGCCGAGCCTGTTGAACAGGATTCGACTGTGACGAAGGAGCAAGGAATTCCGTCGCCAGGGTCGGGCCGCCGGCTCGATAGCTTTTCCGGGCAGCCAGTCTCGTACGGGATTGGGTCTGGACTGTTGGCAGCTTTCTTCGTCGCGCTTCTTGGCAATGTCGATGGTGGTGGTCAGATGGTGCGCAACCTGGCGCTGGCTGCGGGCACCGGGTTCGAGAGTCGATTACCCGGTGTGCAGACGGCCGTTGGCGCCGTCGATGGACTGGTGCAGGTCGCCAACGGCACCGCTCGTGTGCGGGGTTACTGGTATTGGGATCCCAGCCGGGTGATTCCCTATACCATTAACGAGTTTCCCTATTGGAGTTTTCTATTTGCCGATCTTCACCCCCACATGATCGGCATCCCCTTTACCGTGCTTTTCCTTGCCATGGCCTACAGCATGTTAGTTGAGACCTCGCCAAAGGTCCTGACCATGGGAGCTACAGGACGGCAATGGTTGACATATGGCATTCGTTCGCTCACCGGCGACGGGCTTTTTCCGGCAATGGCGCTGGTTCTGGGTGCCCTGGCCGTTCTGAATACCTGGGACCTGCCGACCTACTTTGGTCTGGCTGTCCTGGTTTGGTTGGTGCGGGAGTGGCGCAGCGGCCGTCTCTATCGATCTCCCGGCAGGTCGCTGCTACGAACGGTGCTATTTGCCATCCTGTTGTTGGTACTGGCAATTGGGCTCTATCTACCCTTTTTCCTGAATTATAAGGCCATCGCGGCCAGTGGTGTGGGAATCGTTACCACGCCGACCGAACTGGGATTGTGGCTCAATATATGGGGCTTCCTCGGGTTTTTGCTTGTTACCTACATTCTTGTGGAACTTCGACGAAAACCTGGTGTTGGCCGCGCTCGCGAGCTGCCGATTCTCCGTTGGCTTGGCATCTCCCTCGACAGCCTCCCGGGGGTGCCCCGTCTCACAAAATTGACGCCTCGCCTGAGTACCAGCATATATCTCATACTTGCCCTGATTGTAGCTTTGGCGGTGTTGCTCTGGAGCGTCGATTGGCGGGTGCCTGCAGTACTGCTGTTACCGTTGTTTGGTGTTTCCCTCTTGCTTTTGCGCCGCCAGGTTAGCGCCGCCCGGGTCTTTTTGTCAGTACTGGTCTTCACGGCCCTGCTGGTTCTGTTCGGGGTCGAGATATTCTACTTGAAGGACCATCTTCAGGGTGGCGATTACCGGCGGATGAATACGCTTTTCAAGTTCTATATCCAGGTTTGGGTCATGCTCGGGCTGGCCCTTGGGGTAGCACTTCCCGGGATATGGCGCTTTATACACGAGCGCTGGCGCCTGGGCTGGCGAATCCTGTGGACAATCGTTTTTTTCTACCTGCTGCTTCTGTCACTGGTTTTCCTCTTTCTGGGCACTTCGTCGCGCGTCAACGACCGATTTCCGCAGCAGAATGGCGTGCCGTCCATTGGTACGCTGGATGGCATGGCCTACATGCAATCGGGAACGTACACCTGGCATCCCGATCCTGGCCAGGCGCCCAATTCGGTCATCGAGCTGGGATATGACTACCAGGCCCTGCGTTGGATGTTGGAAAACCTGGAGGGTACGCCCCTGGTTGCCGAGGCGCCCATTGGCTATTATCGAGAAGGAGGCCTGCGCGTCTCCAGTTTCACCGGTTTTCCCACCTTCCTGGGCTTTCATCAGGAGGGGGAACAGCGCTACGGCACTCAAACCGGTGCCCGCCGCTCCCTGGCAGAGGAATTCTGGCGTACGACCGATCTGGCGCGGGCAAGACAACTTATCGATGAATTGAAGGTTGATTACATCTATGTTGGCCAGCTCGAAGAGATTGTTGTACCACCGGAGGGGCTGGCCAAGTTCGGGCAGCTTGCCGAACAAGGCGACCTGGAGGTGGTGTTCCAGAACGATAAGGTAACCATCTTTCGGGTGGTGTAATGACAGCAATCCACGTGCATCATTACCAACGAAGGTGGAAGTGTAGCGAGGAGAGCAGGACTGATTGACGCCCACCAGTTTGCTGCCCGTTATCGGGAGTATCTGCCGCGGGTCCTGAATTTCATCAGGCTGCGCGTGCCTGACGACTCCCTGGCGCAGGATTTAACGGCGACCACCTTCGAACAGGCGTTTCGCAAGATTGATCAACTGCGCAACCCGGAAGCCTTCGGTGGGTGGGTGTTCCGAATCGCCCGAAATGAAGTTGGCCAATACTACCGGAGGCGGCGGGATCAGGTCAGCCTGGATGCGTTGCTCGAGCTTCCGGCGCGCGGCGAGACACCCCATCAAACAGCTGCCCGTCGAGAGGATCTATCGGAGGTATTGGCGGCGATCGACACCCTGTCTCTGCGGGAGCAGGAGATCGTTGCCCTGAAATTCGCTGGTGGTCTCTCAAATCGGGAAATTGCCCAGGCGATGGACTTGAGCGACAGCAACGTCGGCGTGATCCTGTTTCGCTCGATTCGCAAGGTCCGGGACCGGCTGGGCATTGAAGGTTGAGGAATTGCAGGTGGATGAGAAAGAACTTGCAGGGCAATTGAGCGACTTCCTGGATGACTCACCAGATTGGCCGCTGCCGGTCGGCCTGGATGCCGGCACGGTAGAGACTGCCGCCCGATTGGCAGCGCTGCCGACCTTGCTTCCCGACGCTGACCCAGTGTTCGGGCAGCGTGTCTGGGCCCGTCTGCAGGCCATCGAAACGCAGGCAGAGTCGTCTCAGCGTAAACTGGCGTGGTCATGGCCCGGTGGCTTCAACCTGCGATGGTTGGCACCGGTTGCAGCATTATTGCTTGTGATCGTTCTGGTGCTGCCCGGCCCGCGTCAGGCTCTGGGTAACTGGATGGCGCGTTTCTCCCTGGGCAGTGTCGACGTTGCTGTGGCTCCCGAGGAGACAGTTCGTCCAGCACTTGCCGCCACGGAGATGGCTTTCGATACATTGGCCGCAGCAGAGGAGAGGAGTGGCTTTGAGCTGCGGGCGCCCTCTTTCCTGCCCCATGGTTACCGCCTGACAGGTGTGGACATGGTGACATACGGTGCATTGCCGTTATCGTTGCAGCCGTTGTATGTTGAAAGCAGGTACGAGCCTGACTATCCTGCTGGTGATGTCGGTTTTTACGCTGTGTTGAGGCAGTTCAACGGGCGGCTCCCGTCGGGCGACTCGCCGTCGAGAATTGAATTCCAATCGCAGGATGTGCATTCAGTCAACGAGATTGTGATTGGCGAGGGGTTGCCCGCCGTAATGTTGGAAGTTGGGCCGCCGTCGCAGGTTCTCAGGCAGCTTGTTTGGCAACACGATGGTGTGACATTGGAGCTATGGAGTCAGGTGCTGACGCAAGAGGAGATGCTTCGCATAGCCGAATCGCTGCAATAGTATGGTTGATGTAATTCGCTTCTGGCTCGCCATTCAATTCATTGCCGTGGCAGCGCTGCCATTCGCCTGGCGTATCCTGGGGGTGCTTCCAAGCCGGGGCTACTTTCTCGCCAAACCCATCGGGCTTCTGGCCGTTACCTGGGTCCTGTGGATGGGCGCCAGTTTAGGATTCCTTCGCAACAACCTGGGCGGCATTTTTTTCAGTTGGGCTGTTGTTGCTGCCCTTTCATTGGTTGTGGGGCGCAGCGGTTTTGCGCGGGCCGCCAATGGCAGCCGGCCGTTTTTCGTGTGGCTGCGTGGCCATCTGAGCTTGCTGCTGGTAGGCGAGATTCTCTTTCTGGCCGGCATGATGATTTGGGCGTGGGTACGAAGCTATAGCCCCGATATTGCGACGGCAGGCGGCGAGAAGTTTATGGAGATCACCTTCCTGAACGGCATCCTGCGCAGCCAGCAGTTCCCGCCCCAGGATCCCTGGCTATCGGGGTATGGTATCAGCTATTATTACTTCGGCTACGTGATGCTGGCCTTGTTGACCCGACTCTCCGGTCTCGCTCCAGGCGTTGCATTCAACGTTGGTTTGGGAACATGGTTTGGGTTAACCCTTGTCACAGCCTTTTCTGTGGCTTATGACATGGTGGCAGTATTATTCCGGTCTCCATTCGATGAGACCGGCAGTGGATCGTCGTCTGTGTCGCCCGCAGCTGTGGGAGGCGGTTTGCTGGGCGCGCTTTTCGTTGCCGTGCTGAGTAACCTGGAGGGGTTCCTGGAGTCCATGCAGGGGATGAGCATTGGTTCTCTTGCCTTTTGGCGATGGTTGGATGTCAAAGATCTAAACTGCATGCGGGGACCTAATTTTGTGGAGGCACTGTCCAATTGCCCGACGGCAACCGGTATCGCTCCGGAGCGCTTTTTCTGGTGGTGGCGGGCCAGCCGGGTGATCAACGACCGCGACCTGCTTGGGAACTCGGTCGAGGTTATCGACGAGTTTCCTTTCTTCAGCTTTCTGTTGGGAGATATGCATCCCCATGTCCTTGGTTTGCCCTTTGTCCTGCTGGCGATCGGACTGGCACTGGCAATTGTGATGTTGGGCGCCCCGAGGATTCCATCTGGCGGAAAAGAGTCCAACGGTATTCCACCCTCTTTTTTTCATCGTATCATGGGCCTGTTTCCTGGTGGTAGCATCGGCTTCTTGCTCTATGCCTTGACTTTGGGTGGTCTGGCGTTTCTCAACACCTGGGATTTTCCCATCTATCTTTTTCTGACCATGTTGGCAGTCGCGGCCGTGTTGGCCTGGCAGTCGGGGGGCGCGACCGGGCGCGCTGTGGTTGACACCTTGTTGGTTGGTCTGGGATTGGCGATTACCGGTGTGCTGCTCTATCTGCCCTTCTATTTTGGGTTTCAATCTCAGGCAGGGGGCATTCTGCCCAACTTTATTTTTCCGACCCGGCTGTCCCAATTCCTGGTGATGTTTGCTCCTTTGCTTTTTGCCGCGATTTTGCTGCTGCTGGCGTTAAGCGGGAATGGCCGCAAAACCTTCAGAGATTTCCTGCATTTTCTGCCCTGGACCTTTCTGGCACCCATTCTTTTCCTGTTGACCATGCTGGCTGTGGGTCTTTGGACCGATGCCGGACAGGATTTCGTGCAGCGCCTGATGCAGCTTCCTGTTGTTCGGGAGCAGGTGGGCGAGGCATCGCTGCTCCAGCTGCTGCAGGGTGTGGTCGCCATACGAATTGGCTCACCCTGGACCTACCTGGTGCTGGCGGTGTTGCTGGCCTGGGTGCTTGGCCTGTTATGGAGCCGTCTCAGGATCACTGTCGGCTACGAAACCGATATTGACATTACTGAAAGTGCGGAGCAGGCCACCGTTGAGCCGGGACATTCCATCCTGATGACGGGAAGCTCCGATACCCTGGCTGTAACAACCTTCGCTCTGCTGGCGTTGGTGACTGCTTTCCTCCTGGTGTTCGGCGTCGAATTCGTCTACTTGCGTGATCTCTTTTCTACTCGAATGAACACCGTATTTAAGTTCTACTTTCAGGCCTGGATACTGATGGCGGTGGTCGCTGCTTTTGCCGTGATTTATGTGGCTCGGTATGGCAGGCCGTTGCTGCGTTACGGTGGCCTCGGGTTGCTGGCGTTGCTGGTAGTCGCAGGACTTTTTTATCCGGTCTTTGGCACGTATACGCGTGCTGGAAAGTTTGCCGGCGAACCCACTCTGGACGGCCTGAAGTATATCGAACGAAACAACCCAGGCGATGTGGCAGCAGCTCAATGGCTGCGGGACAACGTGCCCGGACAGGCCAACATTCTCGAAGCCACAGGTGGATCTTACACCTATTCCGGGCGCATGGCCGCCATGACCGGGTTGCCCACCTTGCTCGGGTGGGACTTCCATGAATTCCAATGGCGTGGCACCAGGGACGAGCAGAATCTCCGGCGACCAGATATCGACCGTATCTATCGCGATGCGGCCAATGCCGAGCTTGAGGCCCTGATCGATCAATGGAACATCGATTTCGTCATCGTCGGAGAGTTGGAGCGCAGCACTTATCAGGTGACCCCTCAGTCGGAAGCCCGGTTGGCGGCTCTGCTCGATCTGGTCTACGATCTGGATGGTGTGCGTATCTACAGGCGGCGAGGATCGTGATATGGCAGTGAGCGACTCCCTGGCTTCTGACCCGCGAGGTATGGACCAACCATCCATTCGCATGGGGTCCTGGTTCACAATAGAAAAGGCTGCTTACGCGGCGATCGCGTTATTAGCCCTGGTGGTCCGTTTCGCTGGACTCGGCCAGCGGCCAATGGGCCTTGAGGAGGCTGTCCAGGCCGCGGCGGCTCTCGATCTGGTCCAGGGCAGCCAACTCGATCCAGTCACCGCTATCAGCCCACTGCTGTTGAACCTGCAATACCTTGGCTTCGGTATCATGGAAGCCTCTGAGGGCCTGGCCAGATTCTGGCCGGCCTTGGTGGGGACCCTGCTCGTGCTGCTTCCCTATGGCCTGCGCCGCGAACTGGGCCGTACCGGTGCGCTTGTTTCATCCCTGCTGTTGGCGTTCTCCTCTTCCCTGGTCTTTTGGAGCCGGAGCGGTACGGGAGTTAGTGTTGCTCTTTTTGCTGCAATGGCCCTGATCGTCGGCCTGGCAGGATGGCGGCGGGATCGGGCACGCCACTGGATGGTGTGGAATGCAGCGGCTCTGGCATTGATGCTTCTCTCCGCGCCCGTTGGCTACGCAGCCCTGTTCTTGATCCTTCCCTACGCCCTCCTTGCTCTTGGCCGTTCTGACGGGCGAAAGCCTGGAGACTCTCTCTTTGGTCCAGGGCTCTCCACGGCCGTTTTGGTCGGGGTTTTAATCCTTTTCCTGGGGGCGACCGGGCTCTTTTTCAATCCCGCTGGTCTGGGTATCCTGGCTGACCTGCCGGTTGGGTTTTTGCAGGGATTTGTGGAGCCGGGCGGGTATCATCCGCTCTGGTTGCTGGTTCAGTGGATCAAGATGGAGCCGCTGGTCGTGCTGCTTGGATTGGCCGGGCTTGTTTTCGGTCTTCGTAAGCGCAATTGGATTGCCGTTGGGCTTGGTCTTTGGCTGGCGTTGGGCCTGATGTTGGTGTTGGTTCGTCCCGGTCGGGGACCGGCCGACCTGGCGCTGCTGTCGCTGGTTCTGGCTTTGCTGGGCGGCCCGGCCGTTGCTGCCTTTTTCCGTTCGCTGAATGTCGAGGACTTGACCGTGGAGGCCGGGGTGGGATTAGCGGCCGGTATCGCCATCCTGGGGTCACTGGCCATCTGGGTGGCAGAATTTTCCTCTGTGGGCGGACCGTCGCTTCAGGCAAATCCCTACCTGCTGAGCGCTATCGCTGCCGTTGGCATGCTGGCAGCCCTCCTGATGGCCTATCTGGTACTTTACGGCCAGGAGGTTGCGAAGAAGCTGGGCATTTCACTGGTACTGTTCGCCTTGATGTTGCTGAGCCTGCGAGGTACCTTCGAGATGAACCATAGCCAGCCGGGTGCCCGCTGGGGCTCCTATGAGCACACAGTTGGTACGACAGACGGTCGCAACCTGACCGAGTATTTATTTCGTTTGGCGTCGCAGCGCGGCGGCGACCTGCGCGATCTTCCCGTGGGCCTCGTGGTTATGCCTGGCAATGAAGCGCCGGCGTTGCTCCGGTGGCATGTGCGGACCGCAGATGTCCAGGAAACAACGGGCGTTACCGGACGGAATGGTGAAGTGCTTGTCAGCCTGGACGACCAGGCAATGATGACAGGGCAATCCCTGGCGGGCAGAAGCTATCGGGTTTCACAAACCTGGCGACTGGATGGGATAGACGATCAGGGATTCTGGAAGTGGTTGCTTTTCGGTCAGTCTGGGCCGATTCAGGACGAGCAGCGCGGGATTGTCTGGATCCCGGGCAAATAAATCAGAGAGATATGTATAGTCATTTAATATCATTATGAATGAATACCCTCAAGAAATTCCAATTGAAGAGATTCAGACCGAAGAGCCCCAGATCGCGGCAGCAGCCGATGAAACACTTTCTACTTCCTGGCTCGATCGTTCGGCAGCATCTATATTGGCCTGGGATTGGGAAAAGATAGCCTGGGCAGGTCTGCTGATCGTGGCGGTAGTTGTCCGCCTTGTCGCGTTGGACAACCGCAGCATGAGCCACGACGAAAGCGAACACGCCTGGTTTTCCTATAATCTTTATGCAGGCAAAGGCTACGAACACAGTCCCGTCTATCACGGGCCCTTTGCCTATCACGTGTTGGCGTTGTTTTATCTCATGTTTGGCGACAGTACCATAATAGCAAGGGTGCCGACGGCCCTGTTTGGCGTCGGTGTTGTCGGGCTCATCTGGCTGTTGCGATCCTGGCTTGGCAAGAGCGGCGCCTGGCTGGCTGCGCTGTTCGTCACCTTTTCGCCGGCCCTTCTTCACTACTCTCGTCACATCCGGCACGACATCTTCGAGATTTTCTGGGCGCTGCTTTTTATTATCGCGGTCTTTCGTTACATCGCTGCACCGGCCGGCGAGCACCGTTCCAGCAAGTGGCTTTACATCACTTCGGCGTCACTGGTGTTGATGCTGGCGACCAAGGAAGTGGCGTTTATCTACGGAGCCGTCGTAGGTGTTTTTGTGCTCGCCATCATTCTCTACCAGTGGCAGGGATGGCGTCTTGAGCCAGACATACCAGAGGAGGACCGGCAGGTACCCCTGCGGGTCTCGCGCGGGGACTGGCTCGTTCTGGCGTCGGCCGTCGTCGTGGCTTCTCTCGGTGCCCTCATCTTCCGGCTCTTCAATTTGGCCGACACGGTGGGAACGACGAGCAGTAACATCCTGGCGGTATTCGTGGTCGTGCTTCCAGCCCTGGCGGCTGTTGCTCTGGCGGCCTGGCACGTTCGGGGCCGAAGTCGCTCGGATACCGCGGTACAACCCTGGTTCAGCCCCGCCACTGACATCGCGATTCTGTTGGGCACGCTAATTCTTCCCTGGCTGGCACCCTTTGTCATCGACGCGCTGGGATACGATCCGCTGAACTATAACTTCCCGGGCGGAATTTTGCCTACGCTGTCAGTGCTGATCGGTATGATCGGCATGGCGATTGCTATTGGTATTCTCTGGGACTCTCGCCGCTGGCTGATTGCAGCCGGAATCTTCACTGGCCTGTTTGCCCTCTTATTCACGACCTTCTTCACCAATGGCAAGGGCCTTGCCACCGGCGTGGTTGGTTCCCTGGGCTACTGGCTTTCCCAGCAGGAGGTGGCCCGCGGAAGCCAACCCTGGTACTATTATTTCATCGTCACGCCCCTGTACGAGTTCCTGCCCTTACTACTCAGTATCCCGGTTATTCTTGGCGCGTTTTTCCGCCGCAGCCGCGTTTCTGTGATTCTACTGATGCTGGTGATCCTCTCGATTGCACTGTGGCTTGCTGTGATCACAATGGCCGGGGACGATCCGGGCGGCCTGGGATTGGTGGGTACGATAGCTGGTGCGCTGGCGCTTGGCAGTGTCCTTCTCGCCGCCATTTGGGGTGGGCTGAGCAGATTCCCACAGAGCGATCGTTACTTCCTGGCCTTTCTGCCTTTCTGGGTTCTCTTCACCTGGGTGGGCTACACCGTCGCCGGCGAAAAAATGCCCTGGCTGACAACACATATCGCATTGCCCATGTGTATTGCTGGCGGCTGGTGGTTGGGCCAGGTCGTTGAACGGGTCGACTGGAGGGCTTTCTGGCAGCGGGGTGGTATCTGGTTAGCGATCCTGGTCATACCCTTGGTGGCGGCTGTAGCCTCGTTGTTGGGCACTGAGCCCTTCCGCAACCGGACCATAACCGGCCTTAGCGACACGACCCAGTGGTTGGCAGCGGCGATCGTAATCGGCGTGATTCTCTACCTGATGTCCAAACAGATTAATCGCCTCGGTTGGAGCCAGGCCCGCAAGATTATCGGATTGACGATCGTGTTCATTCTGGGACTCTGGACGATTCGCACTACCTATATGCTGAACTTCATCAACCAGGATTACGTCAGCGAGTACCTGTTCTACGCTCACGCTTCGCCCGATCCCCGCCAGGACATGGCGGATATCGAGCGACTCAGCCAGCGGATGGCCGGGGATCAACAGCTCAAGGTGGCGTACGACGACGATTCCGGGTGGCCTTTCAACTGGTATCTGCGCGATTGGCCCAATGCAACCTATTTCGGCGCCAATCCCAGTCGGGACAACATGCTCGATGCACCGGTTGTGCTGGTAGGCAACAAGAACCTGGACAAAGCGCGTCCCTATCTGCGCCGAGACTATCAGGAATTCAGCCG
Source organism: Chloroflexota bacterium (assembly GCA_034717495.1). NCBI lineage: Bacteria > Bacillati > Chloroflexota > Chloroflexota bacterium. The sequence goes on from JAYELL010000001.1 coordinate 170,067, forward strand.
CCGGCTCATCTGGTGGCCTGACGAGGGCTACAAGGGCACCAGCTTGCAGAAGATATGGCAGGGTATCAAGGATCCGGAGAAACGCCAGGCCTTTCTGGATGTGGTGATCTGGCGAAAGTATCCGAATCCTATGGCTCAATGGCCGCTGGTGCATCGCTATAGCCTTTTCGTGCAGAAGGACGCCGCCGCTCAGATGTGGGACTTTGGCGCTCAGCCCCAGGTTTTGGCAGCGATCACCGATCCCTACGAAGAAGGCTTCCGCGAGATCGCCAGTGCCCAGATGATCGGTTCCGGACCGGGATCTGAACCGGGCCGGTTGCAGAATCCTCGCAATGTCGCCGTTTCGGCCGATGGCGAGATATTTGTGGCCGACAGTGGCAACCATCGCATTCAGGTTTTTTCCTCCGAAGGTTTCCTTCAACGGCAGTGGGGAAGCCAGTGTGAACTGTACGCCGAAGGGCAGCCCGGCTGTATCGATCCAGACGGCAATGAGCCGCTGCAATTGGGTGATGGTCAGTTCATGGAGCCATGGGGCATCGCCATCGGACCCGACGGCAATGTTTACGTTGCCGACACGTGGAATCATCGCATTCAGGTCTTCGACACCCTGGGCAATTTTGTGACCAAGTGGGGCAACTTCGATACCACCGGCGGTGAGGCATTCGAAAAACCGGGCGCTTTCTGGGGCCCGAGAGCGATCGCCATCGATGGTGCCGGCAATCTGTTTGTGACCGATACCGGCAATAAACGCATCCTGGTGTTCGGTTCCAGCGGTGAATTCCTGGGCCAGTATGGTGGTGGTGGTGCTATCGAGGGACGGTTTGAGGAGCCTGTCGGTCTTGACATCTTCTCCCCAGGCGAGGGTCAGGCTGGCGGCGAACTGTTTGTAGCCGACACCTGGAATCGGCGCATTCAGAAGTTCAATGTGAGTTTCCAGGATGAGCTGTCCGGTTCTGGCGCGCCGCCCCAACCGATCTTCGTTTTTGAGAGGGAATGGCCGGTTGAAGGGTGGCTCGATCAGGGGATCGCCAACAAGCCCTACCTGGCCGTTGATTCCGAGGGCACCGTCTACGCTACCGACCCTGAGACCTGGCGGGTGCTGGTCTTCGACTCGGACGGAAACTTTGTCGCGACCTTCGGCAACTTCGGCACCGACGCACTCAGCTTCAAACAGCCCATCGGTATCGCTACCGATATGGATGATCGGGTCTTCGTGGCCGATGCCGAGAACCATCGTATCATGGCTTTCCCGCCGATCAGGTGATGCGGGAATGTCAGCATATCAAAATGTCATAAAGCTCAATCCATGATCTTCATCCGGAACACATTGCCATAATCTCCACCCATGGCAACGTTTATCTCGCCGTTCGATATCCCGTAAACGATGGACCATTGGGTGTTGGGCTGAGCCACATCGGCCAATAGGGCCATGGCTTCTGTTTCGGACAGGGCGCCATCGGAAGTCTGTAACTGGCTGCTGATGGTGTCATGGCGCCGGCACTGGACCTCGGCTGTGGCGCCGGCTGCGCTGCGCAGGAAGTTGGTGGCCGCCTGCCAGAGCTCGTCGTTGGGTATGACCACCATGTCTCCCCGGTAATACTCCACGAGCACCGACCTGCCTGCAGCATCGGCGATCAGGTAGTGAACCGACGGGCCACCGCCGAAGTCGATGTTAACCCCTTCCATGATCGCGACCGCCTCGCCCACTGTGGCGGCACCATCCAGAATTTTCCGCATGATGCCCAGAGATCCCACGGTGTCCTTTGCCGGGTCTGGCGATTTATTGCCCGGTGGCACGGCCGCCATGCCGACAACCAGACCTCTCTCGTTCATGCCGTCGAAGGGCAAAAAGGGAGCCCTCAGCAATGACCTTCGTTCATTCAGGGGCAGATCAAGCAAGTCGCGGGCGTTTTCACCGGCAAATCCCAGGTAGGCAATGTCCACCATGGAGACGGAACGGTGGCCCTCGGAGGGATCGGTGAAGAGCAGCAGGGCCGGGCTATACTGCCAATCGAAGTTGCGTCCGAAGAGCATGTTGTCGCGATCGCCCAGCACCGCAAAGAGCGAACAGGCCCAGTCGGTAGAAAACAGTGAGTCCCTTTCGGGTGCACATGCCGTCTCATTCCGAACATAATCACCGTGGTATTGCATGGTGTAGAGGGGATATGCATCGACCTTCTCCAGACTTGCCAATGTGGCTGCTTCCGAGGAGGTCAACCCGGTGGTGCCGGCAACAAGCGCATCACCAGGTGGCTGATCGCGCTGAGCTGGAGCAATATTGTCTACCGGTGCAAGGACGGGGACAGGCAACGTGCAACTGGCAGCAAGAGCGCACATCAAGAGGAGCAGGGTGATTCGTTTCGGCCTGATAGGGATTTGGGTCATACTACTATCACAATCCTATCGGGCGCTGCGTTCAATTCCTATCAGAGTGCCGGAGGGTCAAAGGGTCAGAATATCAAAGAGTCGGAGTCGCGGCATGGGCGCCGTTCGTGTATTCCTGGATCTATCCGCGGATGGCCCGGGCAGCACATCACCCCATGCCGCGCGCCCGCGCTTCGGCCAAAATCGCCTCCGTCGCCGTCGCGCCGACGCGGGTCACGCCGAGCGTCCGGACTCTCAGCAGATCATCCAGGGTACGGACACCGCCTGCAGCCTTGACCCTCACCTCGGGGGCGCTTTCCCTGCGCATGAGAGCCAGGTCGTGATCGGTCGCACCCTGATAGCTGTAGCGCCCATCGTCACCTTTGACGAACCCGTACCCGGTCGAGGTCTTGACGAAAGCTACTCCGTGTTCGCTGCAGAGATGGCAGAGATGGACCTTGAACTCATCCTGGGGAAGAAAGTCGTTTTCGAAGATGACCTTGAGCAGCGCGCCGTTGCTGGTGACCAATTCGTTGATCAGGCGAATCTCCCCGGAGACGGCGTTCCAGTCGCTGCTGAGAACTTTCCCGATGTTCACCACCATATCCAGTTCGGTGGCGCCATCCGACAGGGCTCTTTCCGCCTCCAGCAGTTTCACGGCGGGTTGACTGTTGCCATGGGGAAACCCGATCACGGTACCCACGGCAACATCGCTTCCCTTCAGCAGGTTGCTGGCAAGGGGAACGGCATAGGGTTTGATGCAGACCGAGGCCACATTGTGGTGCAGCGCTAATCGGCAGCCCGCGGTCAGTTCCTGGTCGGTCATGGTAGGGTGCAAGAGGGAGTGATCGATCATCTTGGCGATGGAGTGGAGGGTTGGTTTATTGGTCATGGAACTTTTTTGGCGCTTTTCGGGTAGGCGCTTAGCTAAACTTCCGGAGTCTTGTCTGACTCGACTATCAGCCAGGGCTGAACTGGCGCCGGTTCCGGAGTCCGGCCGTAGAAAAAATCGTCCAGCATCAACGCGGTAGATCGAAAGGGCCCGGACCGCTTTATGCCCCAGCGTACCAAGTTGTGGGCCAGGTTGTCCGGGTGGGAATAGGGGCACACGCTCATGCACCGGCCGCAATCGGTGCCAATGGTGCACCAGTAGGTGAAACAGCTCTGCGAGTCGATCTGCCAGCGCAGGGCGCCGTCGATCTCGCTGGCCTCGCCGAAGGGAATAGAACGACTCGGGCACGCATCGGCGCATTTATTGCAACGGGCGCAGAAATCCAGCATGGTCAGGTCGCGGGGACCATCACCGGTCTGCAGCGCCACGTCGGTCGTCACCACTGCCAGTCGCACACGCGGGCCCAGCTCTGGCGTCATCAGCAATCCCATGCGTCCGATTTCGCCCAGTCCGGCATCGCGGGCAACCAGGGGACAGATGACCCGGTAGTTGCCATCGATATGTGCCCGGGCCGAATAGCCGAGCTTCTTGATGAACTCAGCCAATTGCACGGCAATGGCACCCGATTCGAGATACTGGTGCGTTGATTCCATCACAATCGGCCCGAACGGGGCCCGATCGACCATCTCCTTGTCCATCTCTACCGTCAGTGCGATAGCAAACGGGTGGTCCAGGGTCACAGGTTCGCCGTAGCCGCGACCCCGGCCGATATGGCTGTAGAGATGGTAATCTCGCAGCAGAGTGATTCCAACCGACATGGCGCCCAGTTTCCTGGCCCACCATTTGACGAGGACTGACATCTGTTCAGGGTCGATGGCAATTTGCTGTTCTTGTGCCGCGTCATTCTCCAGGATGGGATGAAACGCGGCCACTGCGGCGAAGCTGGCTTCTGCCGCAGCAGCAGTGATGGGGTCGTAGTAAAGGGCGCCCGGTGCCAGGAGTCCAGGCCTGCGGCGAAACTTGTCATCCGGGGCAAGCCTGTCAGGGTGCTCGGCGTAGTAACGCTTGAAGCGTTCGCTGCCCGGTTGCAACAACCGGCGAGAGAACATGATATCCCGCTCGTCAAACCTTTTCCTGGGAGTGTCCTGTGGCTTGGCAAGATCGTTGCCAATGGGTAACAGAAAGAAGAGACCGGCTCCCAGGGTAAGACCGACCAGCAACCAGGCGATGATGTTCTGTACCGGCGAAGGTACGAGCAGAACTGCCAGATAGGGCAGGGGCAGCAGGAAAGCAAGCAGCAAAGCCCGGCCGGCTGCGCGTGGTTCGGCCTCGCTCCAGGAAACAATGGCAAAAAGGACCATAGCACACGCCAGGCCAAGACCAGTAAGTATCGAAAGCAGAACGGGGATCGGCATCCTGGCGTACTCCTGACGGAATGGTGAGGTCAATTGACGGCGATTCGAACGTCTTCGAAGCCGCGTGAGCGCAGGTAGTTTTCAAAGCTAAGCTGCCCGTAGCGAGCAGCCCATTCCAGCAGTCCCGCCTCCACCGCCGCCTGTCTGATGGCATCCTCGGCAGACTCGAGTGCCTCTTCCTGGAATGTCGGGTCGGCGTTGAGAAAGGGTGATTTGTGGTGAAAAACGATATGGGACCGTTCCGAATCGACCTGGGCATCCAGAAGGACCGGGGCAGGCAAATGCAACTGCACCCGGTTGCCGTCGAACCAGAAGTCAGACGCCTCCAGGTCGGCCGGGTCGAATCCTGCCTTGACATCGCCATACACCAGCAGTATGAGTTCTTCCCGAGCGCCCAACTGGCCCCAGATGTCGTCGGGAAATCGGTCACTGCGCACCTCGGCCACGGTCTGCTGGGAAACCATAGCCTGGTCGGCGACCTTCCTAAGCTCTTGAAGACTTACTGAAGGAGTTGACGTTGACGGCTCAGAACTCGGTGGCGGCGAGGATGCCAGAGATGACACCAGACCACGTCCGAGCAATGCGAGAACGATCAGGAGGAGAAGCAGGACCAGGAAGAAGGCGTTTTGTCGCACCCAGTGCATGATATCTCACCTATGGGGTTTCTGTGAACTTCGACTCGACCAGGACTGTGGCGTCGGTGAAACCCAGGGCTTTCAGGAAGGAGAGCAGGACCATCTGGCCAGTCTGCTCGGCCCTCTCCAGGATCCCCTGAGCCTGCGCCCAATCCCGCAGTTGTGATTCGGCAATCTGCCTTGCTTCTCCTTCCAGGTCCACGTCTGGTTTCAGCAGGAAGCCTGTCCGGCGTTCCTGGACGTAGGTTCTGTCGTTGTCCAACCGGCTGTAAAGGATCTGGGGAGGGGGCAGGGTAAGCTGCACCCGGTCACCTTCGACCACGATATTTCCAGGATCGATATCGGTCAGGTCGAAGCCTGCAACAACCTCGCCCCCGGCAACCAGCAGGATGGCATCGTAGCCCACCATCTGCTCCCAGGGCGTGCGAGGCTCGCTTTCCAGTGGGACCACCACTTGCACCACGTATTCCATGGTTTCAAGGCGGCCCAGCGACCTGACATCCTCCAGGATGATGCGAGGTGTCGGCGTTGGTGTGGGTGTTGCAGTTGGTGTGGCGGTGGCGGTTGGTGTCGCCGTCGGTGTTGAACTCGGTCCCGGTGTTTGGGTGGCAGGCACCGTTGCCGTTGGCGTTCTGGTCTTGATAGCCGTGGGCCAGAGTTCTGTGGGCGCCAGTGCCATTTCGTCAGTCGCTTGCCTGGCATTGCCAAACAGGGCCGACAGGATGAAAATCGCGGCACCGATGGCCACGATTGCCAACAGGATAACCTGCCACAGCTTCAATCCTTTGATTTCCATGCGATTAGCCTATTTCGACACTATTCCTTCCGTATGAACAAATGCCATTAAACTCCCACGAGCTCCTAACCTGGACAGGCCAGAGGAACGCAGATTTACGCAGACCTCCGGCGCAGATTCTCGCCGATCTTCTCTGATGTCTGATCAGCGTTTATCGGCGGTTATCTGCGGTTATGATTTTTCTCTGATTTCACCGCAGATTTACGCAGACCTCCGGCGCAGATTCTCGCTGATCTTCTCTGATCTTTTTTGATTGATCTGCGTCCATCTGCGTTGACCCTTCGACTACGCCCCTCGACAAGCTCGGGACAGCGCAGCGGTCATGTTTTTTTCTTTTCAGGTCCCTTCGACTGTGCTCAGGACAGCGCTGCGGTATATGCTTGTCTGGTTCGCCGATAATCTCCTTGCTCAGTGTGCAAGAATCTGACTCGAAAGGTAATAAGGTCCTCAATTCGCCTGTATCGCCTCCAGCGGCAATTCGTAGCTCCGCTTTGGCACCGCGCCCAGGTCTTCGGGCCAGCTACCCGTCAATTCCTGCACGATTCGACCCACATGGACGTGGGTGTTCTCGATGAACAACCGGTATTTCTCCTGGCGGCGGCCTGCAGCAGCGGTTCCCGCCAGATACAGCCCAGGCACGTTTGTCTCCATGGTTTCCGGGTTATACAGCGGTGTTTGCTCGGGGCCCTCCAACTCAATGCCCGCCGTCTCAAAAAGACTCATGTCAGCCTCAAAACCGGTAAGAAGAAGCACGAAATCGGCCGGTTGGGACAGGTATTCCCCGCTCGGCTGCAAGCCCTCGTCCACCTGGGCCAACACGACATCCCGGGGCGTTATCTCAACCGGTATTGTCGATTCGTGGAAGGCGATGTTGCCCAGATCGATCTGCGTCTCAAGGTCGGGCAGTATCCAGTGTTTGATGATCTTAGAATTGAAGCTGGGGCGCCTGTAGCTGATCGCAACCTCAGCGCCGGCTCTCCAGCAACGCAGGGCTGCCTCGACTGCGGAATTGCGGCCGCCCACGATCAATAACCGCTGGCGAAAATAGGGGTGCACGTCATGGAAATAGTGGCTGACGTGGGGCAAATCTTCGCCAGGTATGCCCAGCCGATTGGGTCCGTGCATGTCTCCGGTAGCAAGGACCAGTTTTCGGCAGGACCAATGGCGCTCGCCGCTGGCAGGCCGGGTTGTCAGCTTGAATCCGGATGCCCGGCTTTCGATGTTGATCAGCGGCTCATAGGCATTGACCTGGAGATCGAGTTGCTCGATCACGCTGCGAAGATAGACCAGGTATTCCTCACCGGTGGTACGCTGTTGGGCGGGATTCTGGATCGGTATGCCGGCGATCTCGATTCGCTCCGTCGTACTGAAAAACGTGGTGTTGCGCGGCCACCAGGAGATGGTGTCCCCGATCTGTTTTGCCTCGATATGTACATAGTCGACCCCCGCGCGTTTCAGGCAGGCGGCCAGCTCGATCCCGATCGGACCGGCGCCGACGATGGCCACCTCCGCTTCACTTTTCCGCGTGTTTTCGTTTTCTTGCATGGTATCTCTCACAGTATGTTTCCACTCTTTCTGTCGGACTTGAAATGGCCGAAGGGCTTGTCCTGAGCAGCGTCTTTTCCGGTGTTAAGTGTTTTCGGCTACTCGTCTATCACGCTCAACATATCAGGCGCGCTGTTGACTTGCCAGACGTAAATGAGCGGAAGGAATGCCAGAAATCCAAGGATGACAGATGCCAGGATGCTGAACACGCCGAAAACGACCAGTATCAACCTCACATCGGGCCAGCCTTCCGGAGGGGTCAAACGGGTCAGAAGAAAGAACAGCAAGCCCAGGATAAACGAGGCGGTCGCCAGGCCGCCAAGGACCGCTGTCCACGGCAATGCCCGCTGGATGGAAGCCCGTCGCACGCCATAGAGACGGCCCGATCGTCCATTGATTAGCACGGTTCTGGCTACCTCTCCATCGTGGTAATGGGTCAGGTAAACCGGGAATAACACCATGCTCCAGTTCATATCCCCGAACTCCGGTGACCAGTCGAATTCACGCCAGTGATCAGCCTGGCAGGCCTTTTGGCAATCTTCAGATGCCCTGGCGCGGATAATGGGCTCAGCATCGGACCAGGCGTCATCCGGCAAACGATCAGGCAGGCGCGTTACGGTATCTCTTGAATTGTCGGACAACGTTTCCGCTTGCTGGGTTGCGAACGGGCCGATCGTCGCGTCCAGCCAAGTGTCTTCCTCCAGCGCGGGCGCCTCGACATTGTGGTAGATTCGATCAAGGCGTCCGGCGCGAGGCTCCCAACGAATGCGGGTCTCCGTGATCTGCTGGGATCGCCATCCCGATGCATTGTCGCTATAGTCGTCCTGGTGGCTGACAACCTGGTAGTCGAAACCGGCATCGCCGTTCCATGTGCTGGACACACTGGTGTCCACCAGCCAGCGGGGAAGGAAAATCTTTTCCGCGCGATCGACAAGATTCTGCCAGTTCAGATCGCCCGGCGCGAACCACAGGCCGGAAACGAAGGACTTCAGGCTGGCTGATACCTGCTCGTCGGTCACTGAGAACGGGACCACCGACTCCACCGGATAACGAGCGGCCAGTGGCACGGGCCCATCCGCAGGCACCAGGTTGTCACTTCCGCATCTGGGACATGAATGCAGTTCGATGGTCTCCGGGAGCAGAAAACGCCACTGGCATCGCATACACTCGACGGTGGCTGATTCTGGCTGTGGTTGCGAAAAAGAACTGGTCTCGCTGTCCATTTGTTTCAACGGGCCTGGCTGAGGAAATTCTCAACGGATTCGACAGTCTGGTTGGCAACACCCGTGGTGTTGAGAGCGATGGCTCGGCGCAGGAGTTGGAGAGCTCGAATGCCGCCCACGATCAAGCCAACAAATGCCAGCAGGCCAAGCACCCCGGAAAGGCTCCCGTCGACGCGGCCGCGTGCAACTGCTGCAACGACAATCAGCAGTAGAGGCACGAGAATCCAGGCCGCAGTTACTGCCAGAACCCTGCGCCAGTCTACCGGTCGGGAACCTGTGATTGTCCCGGTCTCTCCGTTGACCAGCACCTGGTAGGTCTTGTCGTCGTAATTGTAGGCCCCCAGGTAAAAGGGCAGTAAAACGTAGCGCCAGGTCTCGTCGGCAAAATCGAGGCTCATGCTGAAGTTGCGGATCTGGCCCGAGCTTGGCTTGTCTTTGCAGACCCGGCGAATCTGTTCGCGCATCTCGTGCCGGGCGGTGGACCAGGCTTTTTCCAGCGATACTCCGTAGGCCTGGGCATTAATCCCTGCCAGGAAGGAGGGTTCGTAAGGCACCAGGCTATCCAGTTCGAAGTCCTTCAGGCGTGCCAACAGGGACGGTTCCACGTGCTGGCTGCCGTGGACCAGCAAATCATCAACGACCGATCTCTCCGTGCCATCTTCCCAACGCCACTCCTTTTCATCCTTTTTCGGGCGTTTTCTGAACTCAAAGCTACCCAGATCGAAATAAGTTTCCTCTTTATGGACGTAGACTTCCGCTTTCCATCGGGCAGCCAGCGTCGAGTCGAAAGTCCAGGCCGGCAGGTAGATGGCCTTGAGCGTCGCGCGACTGGCCACCCCTCGTAGCGCTCGCGGCAGCATCCAGCTATTTCCCAACCATTTCCTGGCGATGTCACGGACGGCATCTTGCTCCAGTTGAAAGGGGATCAGACACCTGGGCCGCAGTTCATCGCTCGGCGCCCTCCGTTGCACGACCTGATTGGAGGCGCAGAACGGGCATGTGTGGGAAAGGGCATTGGGGGGAATGGACGTTTCTGCGCCGCAATTCTGGCAACTCAGTTCCTTGCGCTCAATTCCCCAGCCAATTGCGGCCCGATTGACTACGTCGACAGTGAATTCGAAATCGGGCGCTGCCCGCCCCACAGTTTCCTTTTCGGGTCCCTGGTAAAATCCGCAATAGGTGCAGGCCAAGCCTCCCTGTGAGATGGCATAGGCTGTGCCACTGCCACACTGAGGGCAATCAAATGTGGTGATTCCGTGCGAGTCTCCCCAGCCGGACAGCGCAGGCAGAGCCGGGCAGAAGACTTCGATTCCTTCCACGGCCGAGTCGATGGAGACGTAACCTTCGGGGGGGAATTGGGCGGTCATGAGTCGTTCTCTTGTGAGTAGCGCACTTCGAAGTGTATTATACAGCCCTTTGCGGTGACCGGGAAGTCCGGAAGTGAATCGTCGGGGAAAACGGTTACTCAGGCGGGGCCAAGCCCTGCCCCTGCGAGTCGTGACGAAAAAAAAGTGCGCGGCATGGCATAACCATAATTAACCCAGCACTTGCCACGAGCTCACCTGCAGCCACTCGCTGTCCCATTGATCCCTCATCCAGCGGCCGGTGACCAGCAGGGGTTGCCACGGTCTTGGGTTGTCAATTCCCTTGGGCGGCATGGCAAGCACGTATCGGTTCCCGTTGGACAGGAAAAAGCCCTGCCCGCCGGTCCAGCCGGGTATACGATAACCTGCCGCAGTGATCCGGTGACCTGCATGCCCGCGCAGCATATCGAGTGGTGTACTGTCGGCCGGCAGATCGGTGACCAGGTCCAGCGGGTTAACGCCAATGGGGTCGCCCAGGAGATGTTTTTCCCAGTCGAATTGCTGCTGTGCTGACTCCGTTGGCACGTCAGGTGTCGGGAAGTCGAAGGCCAGTTGGGTCGCGCTGCCCGCCCGGCGGATCTCCCGCAACTCGGCCAGCAGCCCGTTGCGACTGGATGCCAACCCGTCCAGCGCGCCACACTGGATGAGATGGGTGATTTCCTTTTCCTGAAAGCAGACACGCTGCAACAGGTCCCGCAAGCTGCCGAACTTCCCGGCGCGACCGGTTTTCACGATGGCGGACACGGTCGCCCGTCGCAGGTCCCTCACCTGGCCCAGTCCCATCCATAACACCGGCTGTGCTTCCCGGTCCGAAGAGGCTTCGAAAGCCAGGGTGAACTCGCGTCCGCTTTGGTTGACATGGGGCGGCCACACATCGATTCCCAGCTGGCGCGCCTCCGCCATGTAGACGGCGGGATGGTGGAATCCTCCCCTTTCCGCCAGGCGGGCGCAGAGGAACTGGGCGGGGTAGTGGGTCTTCAAATAGGCAGAACGGTAGCTGACGTCGGCATAGGCGGTGGCGTGGCCCTGGTTGAAGCCATATCCGGCGAAGGGAATGATCTGGTCCCACAGCCTGTTGGCCTGCTGTTCGCTGAAACCAGACTCCTGGCAGCCCCGGATGAACACGTCCTGCGTTTTTTTCATCTCCTCCGGCTGGAACTTGCTCATGCCGCGGCGCAGGCGGTCAGCCTGCTGCCAGTCGAGGCCGGCGATCTCCGTCGCCACCCGCAGAATCTGTTCCTGGAAGATCAGTACGCCCTTGGTGTTGCCAAGAATCGGTTCCAATGTTGGGTGCAGGTACTCGACAGGTGCTTCGCCCCGGTAGCGCTGGATGAAGACCTGGGCCATGCCTCCGGCGGCAGGACCTGGTTTGAAAAAGGCGTTGGCCACGGCCAGATCTGCCAGAGTGCGCGCCCTGAGCTGGCGCAGGGTTCGCTGGGCGCCCGACGAATCGCATTGGAAGACGCCGATGGTGTTTCCCGCTTCCAGCATGGCAGCGGTGGAGGGATCATCCAACGGAATGTCGGCCAGGCGAAAGTTGGGATCGACATCGCGCTGCACCAGTTCCACCGTGTCGGCCAGCACGGTCAGGGCCCGAATCCCCAGCAGATCGATCTTGGGCAGGCCGATGGCTTCCACGTCCCGGTGGTCGAACTGGGTGATCAGGAAACCCTTGGCGGTCCACTGCACCGGCACGGTATCCGCCAGGGGCCCGGGTGTGATCACGATGCCGCCGGGATGCACGCTGAGATGGTGCGGCTGGCCTTCCAGCGCGTACGCGTTGGTCACGACCTGGCGCAGCTTTTCGGACATCCCGGGATCGTTGGTCAGCTTCTGCGCCTCGGCCAGCACCTCCTCCGCCGATTTCTTCGAGCGGCGCCGCGGATCGGGATGGCGCCGCCCTGGTAGCAGCCTGATCACCTGACCGGTCAGGTGATCGTCCAGGCCGTAGGCTTTGGCAGTCTCGCGGATGGCCGACTTCAGGCGCATGGTGCTGATGGTGCCCACCAGGGCGACCCTTTCCTCTCCGGGTGTTGTATTGGTCGCGGGCAGATCGTACGTTTCTCGTACATACTCCAGCACCTGGTCCCGGCGCCGGCTGCAGAAATCCAGGTCGATATCGGGGGGATCCAGGCGAGCCGGGCTGAGGAATCTTTCGAAGAGCAGGTTATGGGCAACGGGATCTACCGTAGAGATGCCGGTGCAGAAGGCTACCAGCGAGTTGGCAACGCTGCCGCGGGTGCTAACCGGAATATCCTGGCTACGGGCGAAACGCACAACATCGGCTACCAGCAGAAACAGGGGAGCGTAGCCGTGGTGGTCGATGCTGTCCAGTTCCCTGGTCAACCGTTCCTGAATATCGCCGGCCGGATTTGGCCCGTAGTGGCGAATCAGTCCCTCGCTTGCCAGGTCGCGGAGGGCAGCCCTGGACGTTTTCCCAGGGGGTAGCTTCAGGGCCGGCCAGATGGGACTGCCATCGGGCAAAGCTGGCTGGCATTGGTGGGCGACGTGCATGGTCGTTGTCAACGCCTCTGGGAAGGCCTCGAACCGCTCTGTCATTTCGGCTGGCGACAGCCAATGAAGATCGATCTGGCCGTCACCGAGATTTGGCAAAACGGCGGGTGGCACATCCTTGAGTTGCAGATTGTGATCGATGGCAGCCAGCAGACGAAGACGCGGGGTTTCTCTTCGGCTGAGCGTGTAAACCGGTTGGACGGCGACGGTTGCGATTCCGAAGCGATTGGCCAGCTCGACCATTTCCTGGTTGACCGGCAGGCTCTCGCGGCCATGGTTTTCCAGCGCCAGGTAGAGCCTGTCGTCGAACAGCCCGGCCAGCCGGCCCAGGATGGCCACAGCTGCCTGTCGGTTGCCCAATCGCAGGCTGCGTTCGATCCAACTGCGCCTCCCGCCGGCGATGCAGATCAGACCATCGCGCCAGTCCTTGAGGGTGTCCCAGCCGAGGCCGTGCCTGGCTCGGTCCAGCCGGTCGGGATGGCCCTGGATGGCCGTGGATAGCCGGCAGAGGGACCGAAAGCCGGCCGGTCCCGTGGCCAGCAGCACCAGGAGGTCGGGGCCCAGCTCGTCGACAGGGAGGAGGCCGGGTAGTGGTGCCAGGGAAAGAAGAAGGCCGGTGATGGGTTGGATATCGGCCTGTTGGCAGGCCTTGTTGAAGGCCACCGTCCCGACCAGACTGTTGGTGTCGGTCAGTGCCAGGTGACTCAAGCCATCGGCCACCGCCCGTTGGACCAGGGATTCTACCGAGGCAGTACTGCCCAGCAGGCTGTACTGGGAATGGACGTGCAGATGGGTGATGGGCGAAGGGGGTGGGCTGTTGGCGCTCATGCCGTCATTGTAGCGCATGAGGGGAAAGGGGCCAAGGTGTTGTCGCAAGAACCGATCACTGGTCTATCGAATTGACCGAGATAAGGTTCCAGCAACAAAAAGACACCGGCGGCAAACAATAGTATATGAGTACATGTATGCTTTGATCAACCTCGACGACCTGAGACATTGGGGAATTGTACCGCATATGATCCGGATCATATTCAACGTTGGGGAGGTGTGGTAGAGTCAGGACAGACAGAACAGGGTTCGAAGAAGGAACCGAGGGGTCGCCTGGCGGGGCCTGTGGGGTTTTGACGGCCAGGGGCAACCGGGGAACAGCGAACGGAAGGACGTCATGTCATCGCTGAAGGAACGGATGCTTCGATTTGTGATCTGCCTGGCACTGGTGATACCGGGTGCGCTGGTGGGACCTGGGGCAGCGGTAGTGGGACAGCCGACACCGAAAAGCCTGCTGGGTTCACCGACCCGCTTCAATAGGGCACTTCTCGAATCGAATCTCAGCGAGACAGTCGCGGTGCCGGAAAACCCGGTGACATCGGAACTGGTCGCTTCAATTGCTCAAACTTCGATCAAAGGGTTCGAGCCAATCAGCGGAACGATCGCATTTGTGTCAAAGAGGCGGAATTTCCGGGACCTCGACATCTGGCTGATAGATCCTGTTTCGGGAGAATTATTCCCAATCACTTCAGATGAGGCCCATGATACCCAACCACGTTGGTCGTCGGATGGTCGGCTGCTAGCGTTTCGGTCCCAATGGCCTGATTATCATTCGACTATTTGGGTTTTAGATGTGACCACTGGTCAGATGATCGAGATGGAAGCAACTTGCGAATATTGACTGATGAGCCCGGATATGATGGCGATGCAGCTTGGCAACCACCGCTTATTCAGGACAAGTAATAGGAGGTCAACGCCTCTTCGCTGAGCCCTTCTCTACCAACCCACCAGTCTCCCTGACAGGGAGGGCATCACCCGGCAGCGATGGCCCGTTTCACCACCCGCCATGCCCTGGCAGTGGCCTGCTGCAACTCCTCGGTACCGAAGGCTGGATTCCATGCCTGCCACAGCTCATCGCTGACGACCAGCAGGTTCGCCACCGACACGCCGCGAAAGCGCCCCAGCGCATACATTGCCGAGGTTTCCATATCAACGCCCAACACGCCTCGCGCGGCATACCCCTCGATGGTGCTGACCAGCTCGCGATAGGGCGCGTCGGTGGTCCACTGGGAACCCCGGTGGGTAACGCAACCTTCCCGCTCGGCAGCCGTTTCCAATCGATCCACCAGCGCTGGATCGGGCGCCAACGGCGTCCCTGGTGTCACGTAGTGCAGGGAGGTGCCTTCCTCGCTGAGGCAACTGGTGGGCAGCAAAATGTGGCCCACCGGCGCCGTTGGCTGCAGGCTGCCGGCCCATCCCAGGCCGAAGAAAGTTCGCGCGCCGCAGACAATCATCTCCTCCATGACCATGATTGTGCCTGGTGCGCCCACGGGCAGGTGGGCGATGGAAACCGGCCGGCCGTCGATCTGGCCCACGTAGAGCGGATTGCGCGCCTTGTAGGTCCAGTGTTCCGATGGCCGGGCGCTGATGTCGCCGGCAAAAAACTCAACAGCCTTGCGGCCCCAACAGACAACCACCGTGGGCGCGACGCCCAGGTCTTCGATCGAGATTCCGCGCCGATTCAGCGAGTATCTCACTGACATTTCGGGGGTAAAGCGTTCGGTCATGCTGTTTTCCTTCACGGTGAAATTTCCTGACCAGACCTGGTATGGATCGCAGACCTGTGCTGAACGTAGCCGAAGTGTGACGCCGATAAGCGCTGATCAATCAAACAGGATCAGAGAAGATCAGCGAGAATCTGCGCCGAAGGTCTGCGAAAACAGCGGCCCTCTGCCCAGGTCTGCGGTTTCTTTGGGTCAGTGCTCGGCGGCGTCTAGTTTTCGCGCCAGACTACTGTATGGCAAGGGGGATCGCCATCGTTTCCCGGAAGGTGATCGATGACGACCGCAGCGCTTGTCTGGTTTCCTGATGCATCGACGATGGTCAGTGTGTAGCGATTGGAAAAGTGGTTGAGGGGAAAGTCGAAGTGACCGAAATCGTCGCCACCGCTCTTGCTGACTGCGTCCGCCCGGTTGCCCCACTGGTCTTCCATGACGACGTGCACCCCTGCCACGGGGCCGCCCGCCGCGTTGAGCACCTGGCCGAGGATATAGTTGCCCGGGCACGAATGGTGGTGCTCAATCGGCTGGGCGAGAGAGTAGCTGCCCGAACCCGATCCAGACCAGATCGAAGCCACAGGAATAGCGTCTCCTCCAGGCAGAACGCCCACATTTGGATCCATTGCCGCTGCCATGTCAACCAACACCTGGATCGAGGGCTCACCCTTCGCAAGCATGAGGGCGAGGGCCCTGGGTGCGACCTCTCCCAACGCGTCGCAGGGGCCAAGATCCACCGCCGTGGGGTTGCGCAGGCTCCAGGCGGTGGCGTGCAGTCGCTCCCGGGCCAGATCCTCATCTACCTCAGACTGATTGCCATCGACCGATCCTGCTGTCGGAATTGGCAACCCCGGCGCGTTGGGAAGGGTGAGCACCGCACGTGCAACTGCAGGTTCCGCCTGGCAGAAGGCAGTCCACCGGGAGCCTTCGCCCTGGTCGGCAAACACGGGTGCCGTTGGCACCAGGTCTACGCTGTCCGCCAGGGGACCCAGTTCAGACCCGGCCAGTTCGGCGATCTCCAACCACTCCCGGGTGAACAGCTCGCCTCCCTCGCGGCAGGCTGCCCCCGGCGGGCATGCCGTGATCGCCGGTTCCGTTGGTTCATGCGGGTCAGGCCAGACCAGCACATCCTCCGGTTGGTTGAACTGCCAGCCCGTTTCGTCGAATGGTGCACCGATCCGCGCCATAAGAGCGGGGTCATCGACAACCCCCTCCATGAAATCATGCCAGATGGGGGCCGCGCCTGTCAGGCCACTGGTGTCTTTCATGGGATGCCCATCGCTGTTACCGGCCCATACGCCGGCAACCAGATAGGGGGTGTATCCCAGCGTCCAATTGTCTCGCCAGTCGCTGGTCGTGCCTGTTTTGGCAGCCGCAGGTTTGCTCAATTTGAGGGGGCTATTGTCGCTGAATGCCGGGGTGCGCGCAACATTGTCGCTGAGGATATCGGTCACCAGAAACGCGGCTGCCGGCGAGACCACCTGCTTCGGCTCGGTGGGCCCGTAGAGATCGACCACCTTTCCCTGGCTGTTGCGCATCGAGAGGACCGGTCTTGGCTCGACATAACGTCCACGGTTGGCCAGGGTTGAATAGGTCTTGGTCAGGTCCAACAAGGTCAACTCACCGCCGCCCAGGGTGAGGCTGAGCCCATACCACTCGCTATCGCGTGTCAAACTGTCTGCACCCATGGCGCGGGCGTTTTCCAGCATGTTCTCCACGCCCGCCATGTCCAGCAGTTTCACCGCCGGGATGTTGTAGCTGTTGGCCAGGGCGCTGCGGGCGGTCACCGGGCCGTGGAAGATCTCGTCGTAGTTGGTCGGGGTGTAGACGTCGGTAGCGCTGACGGTGAAGGTAACCGGAATATCCCACAAGATCGTTGCCGGACTGATCAGGTTTTCGTCGAAGGCTGTAGCATAGAGGATAGGTTTGATGGCGCTGCCTGGCTGGCGCGGGCTGATTGCCACGTTGACCTGTCCGTCGATCTCCTTGTCGTCGAAGTCCGCGCTGCCCACCATGGCCAGGATCTCGCCGGTTTGCGGCCGCGTGGCAACCAATGCACCGTTGGTCAGGTCGTGGCGAGGCTTCAGTTCGGCCACATTCTCCGCCACCACCGTCTGGGCCAGATCCTGGAGTTTCAAATCGAGGGTCGTGGTGATCTGATAGCCACCGCGGCGGACAGCACCGTCGCCCAGCCGTTCATCCAGGGCTGTTTCCAGGTAGTGCAGGAAGTGGGGCGCACGATCCTCACCAGGGCCAGTATCGTCAATCAGATGGACTGGTTCATCGTAGGCGGGATTGGCCTCACTGGGCGTGAGGTAACCGTGGCGGACCATCAGATCGAGCACAACCCGCTGGCGCGCCCGGGCGCCGTCCAGGCTCTTAAAGAGATCGAAGTTGGCAGGCTGCTGCGGTATTCCCGCGAGCAGGGTTGCCTCGGCCAGTGTCAGATCTTTGGCCGGCTTTCCAAAATAGACTTGGGCGGCCGCCTCGGGACCATAGGCCAGGTGACCGTAGTTGGCCAGGTTCAGGTACATTTCCAGCACTTCATCCTTGCCGAAAAGCAGGCTCAGTTCCTGGGCAAGCCCCGCCTCCAGCATCTTGCGGTCCATCGTCTGGTCGTAGCGGTCGTCGGCGCCGAGGAAGAGGTTGCGCGCCAGTTGCATGGTAATGGTGGAGGCGCCCGAAACGATCTCACCTTCCTGGACATTTTGCATTGCAGCGCCGGCGATGCGGGCCGGATCGATACCGGCGTTGTTGTAGAAGGATGCATCCTCGGTGGCAATGGTCGCATCGATTAGGTCCTGAGATATCCTGTCAAGCGGAAGCCAGGTGCGGCGACCCTCCTCCCAGAACTCGCCCAACAGGTCACCGTGCCGGTCGGTGACGCGGGTGGTCTGAAACACCCGCGGTTCTGGCCCTGGCTGGTAACGCTGCAAATAGATTTCGACGGAACCAAGCACATCGGGCGCGGGCCGTTCCCCCAGCTGATTGGTCTGGACGCAAGCAGCCGCGAGTAGTGATATCGACAGAATCCCCAACAGCAGCGACACCAGTCTTCTGGTTGTCAACTGTTTTCGCTCACGCCTGCTGTTTTTGCATTGCGTGTTATGGGAATCCATTCGGGTGCTCTTCCCTTCTGCCGTTAACAATTGATCGTTGACCACTGACAATTGACCATTAGCAAGTTCGTTACTGACTTTGATAGCGGCGAACGTTTTCCAGATGATCGTCATAGGTGCGGCTGAACACATGCCGGCCAGTGCCGCCCGGTTCGGCGACGAAGAAGAGAAAATCATGCTCCTCGGGATGGAGCACCGCCTCGATGCTGGCCAGACCCGGTGCCGCGATGGGACCTGGCGGCAGCCCTTCGTAGAGGTAGGTGTTGTATTGGCTGTCAACCCCTTTGTATTCGGAGAGGTAGACCGGCGTTTTCCACCACTGGCCCGAATCTGGCTGGTAGCCCATCGCATACTGTACGGTAGGATCCGCCTCAAGCCGCTTTCCAATGTCCAGTCGGTTGAGATAGACGCCGGCAATCGCGGGGCGTTCCTCATCCAGGACCGCCTCTCGCTCGACGATGCTTGCCAGGGTCAATACGTCGTGCAGTTCCATGGCCGTCGCTCCTGAGGCCACGGCGTCCCAATAAACCGGCATCACCCGCGCGCCGAATTCGTCCAGTTGGCGGCCCAACAGATCGGCCACCGTGGCGTTTTCGGCAAAAATTTCGTAAGAACTGGGGAAGAGATAGCCTTCCAGGCTGGCTCCGGCCGGCAGGAAAGCAAGGAAATCGTAGCTGCCTCGCCGATTGTCGTCAAGGATACTCAGGTCGGCGGCGCTGGCTGCCCGCCGGTACTCGGCACCATTCATGCCACCTCGTTGACTGAGATAATCGGCGGCCTGCTCCAGCCGCCAGCCTTCAGGAATCCTGACGGTAATGCCAGGCGCAAGGGCCTCTTGCAGGGCCTCAGCGATCTCTACCGGGGTCATGTGGGGGCTCAACAGGAACGATCCCGCCTCCAGTTTCCTTGCCAGCCCCGTCGAACGTACGTAGGCCTCAAAAAGCAGGGCATCGTTGATCAGGCCTTCTTCCTGCAGTTTCTGCGCGATGGCTTTGGCTGGCGTACCCGGTTCGATCAAAAAGGTCTGCGGGGCTGCTTGCTCGCTCCTGGCCCGGTGTAGATGTTCCTGGTTGGCCTCCAGGTAGACTCCCAAGGCGGAATCGCTGGAACACCCCATCAACGCGAGTCCCAGCAGAATCACCACGAGAAGGAGGGTGATCGATCTGGTCCGACTATCCAGTGCGCGCATATCCTGCAGTGATGTGTTCGTTGTTATCATCGATATCACGCTGCTTCCATGAAAAATGTTCAGGATAACGAAAAGACAATGACCTGGCCTGGTACCGGCATTATACCCGATTGCAGCCCTGGAGGAAACTTGAATCTTCCCTGCGCGCATGGTCCTTTGTCCCGAGGCTCGAAGGAACATCGACACCAGATTATCGAGGCATGAGGCCTGGCGCTGCTTGCTGGTAAACGGGACCTGTGCTACCCTTGCCCAAGAGGGAACTGACAGGTGCATGCACGTATGAAGGAGGTGAAGTCGTGGCCGAACTTTCAAATCTGAAGATGCGATCGGAACTCTATTACTATGTTGCAAACGTTACCGCCGTTTATGACGGCGATACTGTTACCGTCGACCTGGACTTGGGGCTGGGTGTCTGGCGAAAGAACCAGAAGATCCGCCTTTGGAAGATCAATGCCCCGGAAGTACGAGGGCCGGAACGTACGGAGGGCCTGGTGGTCCGCGATTATGTGCGTGGGCTTGTCCACGGCAAGACCCTTCTGTTGCGAACGATTCTGGACAAGCGAGGCGCGGATAAGACGGGCAAGTTTGGGCGCCTGCTGGGCGAAATCCTTGTCGACACAGGCGATGATGAGTCGCTCAACGTGAATCAGCATCTTCTGGATGAAGGCATGGTCCTGCCCATGACCGAAGGCGGGGCTGCGGCCGCTGCGCCGGGTCTGACCAGAGCCCCCGAGGCTATTGCCTGTCCCTACTGCGGGGAGATCCGGGCGGTCGATCCAGCCACACGCCTGGTCGAGGTTTGCCCCAACTGTCTCGACGGACCCTACGAGTACTAATTCGGTTGACATAAAACGTGCCTGGTTGCGGCGAATCTCCACACGGCACTTGCGGCGGGCTCAGTCATGAGACCGGCCCCAGCAGGGTAGACAAGACTTTCTTCGGTTTGATTCGCGGAATGCTCCCACGTTCAGGGTGTCCCATGCGGAACCTTCACCGACTGCTGTCAGGGCTTGTTCTGGTGGCTCTGACTCTGGTATTGACGGGGATGATGGCGGGACCTGCCTCCGCGGCCGGCGTCGTGGGGAACGGCACGCCCGGCAGCTGCACGGCTAGTGCGCTAGAGTCTGCCCTCACAGGTGGCGGCCTGGTCACATTCGACTGTGGTCCTGCTCCTCACACCATCACAGCGTGGAATCTATTGATTTCGGATGACACGACAATCGACGGCGGGGGGCTGATCACCATCGATGGCGGTGGATTCGGGGGCGTACTGTTTGTTGGACAAGGCACAACCCTGAACCTGCAGAACATCACGATAAGCGGAGGTTCTGGCTCGGTTTCAGGTGGCGTTTACAACGACTCTGGGACGGTTACTGTTCAAAGCAGCAGGATTACTGGCAATACAGCCAGCCATGACACCTTTGGGGGTGGCGGTATTACCAGCGCCGGCGAGGCGTCCATGCTGACGGTGCAGAACAGCACCATCTCCGGCAATTCAGGGGGCAACAGCGGGGGCATCTTCAACCAGGGCACGCTGACGGTGATCAACAGTGTGCTTTCGGGCAATACCGGCGGTTTTCGCGGTGGGGCGATCTTCAATAGTAGGACCGCACTGGTCGAGGCCAGTACCCTGGCCGGCAACACGAACGACCTGGGTGGCGGCATTTTCAACCAGGGCACGCTGACGGTGATAAACAGCACTTTGTTTGGCAACAGCGGTTCCAGCGGTGGCGGCGCTCTGTTCGAGGTGGGAGGCGGGGCGATGATCAGTAACAGCACTGTCTCGGCCAATACGGGCGGCGGTATCTCTAATCAGTTTGGCGTGGTGACTGTCAGGAACAGCATCGTTGCGCAGCAGGCCAGCGAAGTGGATTGCTTCAACGACTCCGGCGCTATTGTCTCAGAGGGTTACAATATCGAGAGCGCCATCAGTTGCAGTTTCACCAGCACGGGGGATCAACAGGGGGTGCTGGCCAGCGACCTGAAACTGGGCACCCTGGCGGACAACGGCGGCCCGACCCAAACCCAGGCGCTCGCCGAAGGCAGTGTGGCAATCGACCACATTCCGGCTGACGTTTCGGAGGCAAACGGTTGCGGTAGCACCGTCGTGGTCGACCAGCGGGGCGAACCGCGGCCGGCCAATGGCGACGGAAACGCCGGGGCAGCCTGCGATGTCGGCGCCTTCGAGGTGCAACCTCCCTGCAACGGCTCAACTGATGTCAATGGCGACGGTGTCGTCGATATCGTG
This sequence comes from Chloroflexota bacterium, assembly GCA_034717495.1. NCBI lineage: Bacteria > Bacillati > Chloroflexota > Chloroflexota bacterium. Next base: position 191,914 of record JAYELL010000001.1, read on the forward strand.
GATGTACAGCGGGTGGCAGGCGACTGGAACAATCCCGCTTTCAATCCCTGCCACGATGTTTCTGAGGATGGCCAGGTGACCACCGACGATATCATCATGGTAGCCCTCGACTGGGGCAGTGTTTTCCTTGATTCTCGCACGGAAAAATGATAAAATGGGGATAGGCCTGTGGGCGCCTGTTCACAGGGACCAACTGCACTGCAGGAGGTGTATCATGACACGCGTTGCCAATACCAACCTGGTCGTCTGCGACGGTTGCGGAGTCGAGATCACCTGGGCACCGGTGGTCGTCGAAGGCCAGACCTATTGTTGTCGCGACTGTGCCGAGGGCCGTGTCTGCCAGTGCGACTATCCGCCCGAGGAACGATCCAAGACAGAGCCTGAGGCGAGCCACGCGCCTCAGTAGGAATAAGTCAGTTGACAATGATCGGGGGTTGTGATCTCGCGCCTGCCCACGGCGTGTCGAGGGGCGAAGTCGAACCTGTTGTCTAGCGGCCGCCCATGCCGGAAAGGGTAATTCCCTGTACAAACCATTTCTGCGCCAGGATGTAGATCGCCAGCACCGGCAATAACGCGATCACCGAACCGGCCATGAGCAGGTGCCACTCAGTGCTGTATTGTCCCTGGAACGAGCTAAGGCCGACCGGGATAGTGCGCATCGATTCACTGTTGGTGATCACCAATGGCCACAGAAAGTCATTCCAACTGGCCAGAAAGTTGAAAATTGCCAGCGTCGCCAGAACCGGCCCGCTCAGGGGAACGATGATTTGCAGCCAGATGCGAAACGAGGAGGCGCCATCCATGCGGGCCGCTTCATCCAATTCCTTGGGAATACCAAGATAATACTGCCGTAATAGAAAGGTGCTGAAGGCACTGAAAGCGCCTGGCAGGATCAGAGCCAGATAGCTGTTGTACCAGCCCAACTCCCGCACCAGGATGAAATTGGGGATCATGGTGACTTGAAAGGGGATCATCAGGGTGGCAAGGTAGATCAGGAAGAGAGGGTCGCGACCCTTGAAGCGTAGCCGGGCGAAGGCGAAGGCTGCCAGCGAGGCTGTCAATATCTGGATGAAGGTCGTGCTGATCGCGACAACGAGGCTGTTGAAGTAAAAACGTGCAAAAGGCACCGCCGTGAAGGTGTCGAAATAGTTCTGCAGCGAGACCTCATTCAGATCAAAGGAGCGCTGGAAGAAAGCTTCTTTGGGAAAGAGAGACACCAGCAACATAACGGCGAATGGCGCCAGCATGATGAAGCTGCCGGCGATCAGGAGGATATGCAGCCCAATGTTCCTGAGCCGTTTCTTTCCGGCAGCCCGACGCCTGCTCTGCGCCACACCGGTTGATTGGCTGGTTGTCACCATGATCAGTAGATCGCGCCCGCGACCGTCGGCCGCGGCTGCTCTAGTCCATTTCCTGATGAACCCAGCGGTTTTGAAGCCGGGTCTGTATCAGCGTGAAGATGAAGATGAAAGCGAAGAGGAACCAGGCAACGGCCGATGCCTTGCCCATGCGTCCCCATTCGAAGGCGTTCTGAAAAATGTAGTAGACCACGGTCAAGGAGGACTGAGCAGGCCCACCCCGGGTCATGGTGTAGGGCTCGGCGAAGAGCTGAAAGGCCCCGATCATCTGGAAGATGAAGAGGAAAAAGGTCGTTGGACTCACCATGGGGATGGTCACATGGCGGAAGCGTTGCCAGGCACTGGCGCCGTCCACGCTGGCCGCGTCATAGAGGGATTGGGGCACACCCTGCAGGGCCGCCAGATAGACGACCATCGTAAAACCGGTGTTCTTCCAGAGGGTCAACAGCACGACGGCAGGTTTCGACCATCTGGTGCTGGTGAGCCAGTCAGGTGGCTGGATCGGTAGGCCGGTTACCTCCGCCATTTTCCAGATGAGGGCAGCCAGCGGTCCAAAATTCCGGTTAAGGACGAAGGTGAAGACGATGGCCCCGGCGACGATTGTGGTGACCACAGGCATGAAGTAGATGACGCGATAGGCCAACACTCCCCGGATTGCCTGGTTCAACGCGACGGCCAGTAGCAACCCCAACGCCAACTGTAAGGGCACGATGGTGACCATGAAGAACAAGGTGTTTACCAGCACCTTGCGGAAAACTCGGTCGGTCGTAATCAACTGGATATAGTTGGCTAACCCGACAAACTCGGGCGGGCGCAACAGGTTCCACTTGACAAAACTTAGGCCGAAGGAGGAAACTACCGCCAGCACGACGAATACCAGGAATCCGACGAAACTGGGCAGCAAAAAAAGATAGCCCTCCCATTGCTGGTCGGGCTTCCAGCGAAACCAACGACGTTTTTTAGGTGCTTGTATTGTCGTCAACGTGTATTCGCCTTCATGCTGATGGGTTCAGGCCGCACCCTTCGACAAGCTCAGGATGCATGCTTCTCTTTCGGGCATTCAGTGACAGGAAAATGTGCCTTGGTCGGCACCCTTCGATACGGCCTGGCTCGTGCCTCGCGGCGGCCTACTCAGGATGCACGTTCTTGGGACAGACCTGTGCGCCGTTCGTTCTTTCAGGCCGCACCCTTCGATAGGGCCTGGCTGGCTAGCTCTCGCACCGTCTGCTACCTCACGGTACGCCTGTTGGCGTGACGTCACGCACAGCCCGCTGGCGTCGTGCCTCGCGGCGGCCTGCTCAGGATGCAGGTTTCTCTTTCGGGCATTCAGTGCCTTGGTCTGCATCCTGAGCAGGTCACGAGCTGCCCGAAAGGGCCGCCTGTCGGCGTGTCGAGGGACCGTGTCGAAGGGTGCCGGTGTATCTTTCAGGCCGCACCCTTCGACACGGTCAGGACAATCGGTTATTTCGGATAGCCATTGGTTGCCAGGAAGGCGTCCACTTCCTGGCAGATGTCTGCAACGGCCTCTTCGACGCTTGCCTCACCGGCCCAAATTCGCTGAAGCCCTGGGCTGATGATTGAACCGTCCAACTCACCCCACTCGGGGAAGTAACCGAAACGACCGACCCTGGCGTTTTCTCCCTCTGTCAGGAAGGCCTGGCGGTTGGCCGGCGGTTGTCCCGATTCAAGGAAGGCATCCGATCTGGCCGTCGACTGAAGCGCCGGGAAGATCTCGCCGGAGGCGGTGTAGATCTTTTGGCCACCGTCAGTGCTCTGGAGCCAGCTCAAGAACGTCCACGCCTCTTCCTTGTTGTCGCTGCCGCTGCTCATCACCCAGGCAGCGCCACCGGCGCTGGCCGATCGCTGGCCACCGTTGGGGAAGGGCACAACGGTCACGTCGTAGTTCATGTCGGCTCCGTTGAAGGCTGAGACGCGACTGGCGTTCTGGATGATCATTGCCACCTGGCCACTCTGGAACACGGCGGCGTCCCCGCCGGCCTGGCTCAGATTGGCATCCCGCATAGCGTAGTTGTTTTCCATCATGTCGCCGAAGAACTGAAGCGCTTCGACCGCCGCCGGTTCTGTCAGCGTACACTTCGATGGATTGCGCATGTCGTCCAGGATGCTGCCCCGGTTCTGGCCGACCCAGAGCTGGTATTTGCCCCCCTCCATGCCAAGGGCATGGCGAACCACCCGGCCGGTATCCTCGACGACAGTCAGTACTTCGCTTGCATCGAGAAGGGCATCCCAGGACCAGGTCTCATCGGGATAGGCCAAACCTGCTTCGTCGAAGACATCCTTGTTGTAGTAGAGCACCTCGAGTCCGATGTCTCTTGGAAAGCCAAAGACATTTCCATCGTACATGGCGGACTCCAGCAGGGCCGGCCAGTAGTCACCCAGATCGTAGCCGCTCTTTTCGATCCACGGATCCAGGTTTTCCAGCACGCCGTCCGCTGCGTAGCGGGGCGTTGGCCAGAGGAAGAGCACATCAGGAATCGCCGAAGAATCGCCGCTGGCCCAGAGGGTCTGAACCTTGGTGAAGTAATCGCTCCATGGCTCGACCATCAAGTCAATTTTGATATCCGGATTCTCGGCCATGAAAGCGTCGGCCACATTCTGGTGGGTCGTGGCTTCCTCGGGGCTACCCCAGAAAGCCCACAGCACTGATGTTGGCTCTTCTGCAGCCGGTTCGTCGGCCGCACCAGTGTCAGGGGCGGCTGGCGGCGCCACCGGTCCAGTGGGCGCGACGCACGCACCCAGCAGTAGTAGCGCTGCAATCAAAAGGGAAAAAAAGGTGAATGTTCTTCCAGGTCTCATGATTTCTCCTCCTGGTTGTGTCAGGAGTGGTCTCAAGCTGGACCACCACCGGGTTGATCGTACACTTCGTTTACCTCAGCCGCAACGGCAGATTGCGGCTTTGCCTGAAGTAACTGATTGAAGAGCGGTAGTTCGCCAGTGCGAACAGCATGCTCCGCGTAGAGAAACATGGCGGCCGACCATGCCTGCCGAGCATAGCCCATGGGATGGCCGCTTTCGCCATGCATCCACTCATTGAATTCCCACTGTGCCATCGTACCCTGGCGATTTGCCTCGGCAAGGGAGACTAGAAGGCGCCGGGCTTTCTCTTGCCAGCCATGTCTCACCAGTGCCGCGACGTGAAAGCCACCGATCATCGGCCAGATTCCGCCGTTATGATATTGATGCGGTAGATTGAGGTTGCGGCTGCGGTAGTATTCTCGCCAGTTGGCCTCGCTTGGATAGATGGGTGGGTGGATAGCCTTGGTTGGGTATGGTTCGGCCATTCCGACCTGGTGCATGTAACGCAGGATATGCTCGGCCCGGTGCCGGTCAGTCACACCGGTCAAGATCGCCAAAAGGTTGCCCAGGCTGTCACACCAATCGCCATACTCGCGGAAGGCGATCCATGGCAGATAAAAGGGTCTGCTGGAAATGGTGCCGACATTGTGATAGACCATGAACCATTCCAGGCGAATGGCCTTGAGCTTTTCCAGGTGTTCGGCAAAATGCTCCGCAACCCAGCAGCGGTCAACCCACATCAGCAGGTTGATGCGTTCATGGATCCCGGCAGCATCCACCGCTGGCGTCGGGCGCTCAGAATGCTCGGGCAGGACGCCAAACATTTTTTCAAAGGCAAGCATCGCCGCATAGTAGAGCACGTTGTCGTAGAGGACATTGTAGCGAACCGCCAGCAGATCCATCCAATCGCCGGCTTCCGGAACCTCCAGCAAGCCGCATTCATTCATATCCTGATACTCGAGCCACTGGATTGCGTCGCAGATATGCTTCCAGTGTGTTTGCACGAAATCGATATCGCCGGTTATTTCAAGGTGCAGGTAGTGGCCAAGAACGTACCAGAGGTTCGAATCCATGGCGCCTGCGTTTTCGGTGCTGACGTAGCCGGTATCGGGGTTAACGTTGAGTTGGATCATGCCCAGACGAGACTGGTGGGTGGACATCACCTCCAGCGAGGCACGTCCAGCATCCAACAGCTCAGAGTCGCCCGTGGCAGCGGCGCCGAGATAGATGATCATGCTGTCCCGGGCCCAGATCTGTGGATAACCGGATGCCAGGGCCGAGGCTTTGAAGCCGTGAGCGGTGGCGCAATCGCGTAAAATGTCCAAAGCCCGTTGTCGGGTTTCGTTGATTTTCAAGACTGAATCCATGGCGAATTGACAAATGCCAAAGCTTTTGTAGCCGGAAGGCTGCTACGAATGGTGATCTGGGTGTTCTGTGGTTGTCGAGCAGGTGTGTATTGCGTATGATAACATTTCTTTGCAAGTCCTGCAAGGTCTTTTCAATCCTCGCGCGTGATCTGTACGAGTTCGTTCTTTGCGATATCGTCGATAACTGAGCTACCACCGTCGGGCCAGGTGACCGTGAGCCTGGGGATCGTGGCATCCGTGGGGATGCCGAAATGTGTGCGGGCGGGATCCCCGGAGAGATAACCACTGCCGGCTCGCACTTCCCGCGTCAACAGGCCAATGCTGGTTTCCAGAGCAATGGTACTACCCAGGGCTCGGCTGTTTTTGCTGCCGGGCCAGAAAAGATCAACCTGGAGGCTATCACCTCCGCAGAGCCGATTCTCGAATAGCTGTGCCGGGCCACGCAAGTTGTTTACCACTGCGTCCAGGTCGCCGTCGCCATCCATGTCTCCCAGGCTCATGCCCCGTCCACTGCCGGTAGAACCGAGATTCCAGCCAGGCTCGGCCTGGAACTGGCCCATTCCCAGGTTGCGAAACACCTGGTCGGACTCAACCAGTTCGTGATCGGGAAGGTGGCTGAAAAGTCCTGCTTCGATCATGCCGTTGACGATATACAGGTCCAGCCAGCCATCCTGATCCAGATCAGCGAACTTACTGGACCAACTCCAACCTGTTGCTTCCACCCCTCGTGCCTCGGCATCTTCCTGAAAATCGCCACCCTGGTTGATCTGGAGAACGTTACGCATTACCTGCGGGTCATCGGGATCCATCTCATGGTCCATATCATGCATGATCGGTTCCCAGGCTGCCATGGTTGCCGGGTCGTCGCTGTAGGGCATCATGTCTGTGGCGAACAAATCGAGCAGGCCGTCGTTGTTGATATCGCCCGCGTCCAGGCTCATGGTACTGCGGGTGGTACTCGCGAAGGGTATGACCGCCCGCCAATCCCCGCGGTCGTTCAACCAGATCTGGTCCTGGACAGAAAAGTCGTTGCCCACGACAATGTCTTTCAGCCCATCGTTGTCGACGTCGAAGAGTATGATCGACATTGCCTGGGATTGCTCGGATAATGACCGGGGTCTGAAGGCGCCATCACGGTTTTCGTGGACCGTGACTCCACCACCGCCGCCGAGCAGGAAATCGTTGCCCAGATCGACCAGCAGACTGGCGTCGTAGGACCCGGTTACCAGGTCCAGGTCGTTGTCTCCGTCGAGATCACCCCAGTTCATCGCGTAGGCCAGCGCTGCAATACCCGGTAGAACCTCCTGCTGGAAACGTTCTTTTCCCGGTTGGCCTGTGTTTCGCCAGTAGTTGACGGCGCCAGTGCGGCGGGTAAACACGATGTCCTGCAACCCATCGCCATCTACATCCACGATGTAGACGGCCCTGGAGTCGCCATGGGGCAGTGTCAGGGTCTCGAACTCCAGGTTTCCCTGATTCAGCAGAATGGTATTCATGCCGGCGTGGTTTGCCAGGACAATGTCGAGATCATCGTCGCCATCCAGATCGTTGATTGCAACACCGGCGCCGTTGGCTTCGAATTGCTCCACGGCCTCGCCCGGCACGGTCGTTTCGTGGTCCAGGGTATGGACGAAGAATCTTTCAGCGCATGGCTCAGATGCTTCGAAAAAAGAAATCGACTCCGTTACTACCGGCACGATGTTGGTTGTGGCAACCGGTGGAGGGGCGGGGGTTGCTGGCGGATAGCAGGCGGTTGTCAAAAGGGCTGAAACCAGGAGGATAGCAGACAGGCGACTAACTGGCCTGGCAAGCGGGGAAAATGCGGGTATTGATTTCATGGGGCACTCCGGTCGCGAATCGTCGGGCGGAAAAAAGTGGTTGGCGGGCGATCAGCATCTTCACCGTTCCTGGCACAATGATACGATAGCTCGGACGAAAGAGAGTTTTGACAGGTGCTGACTTGTGTGTTAGCATCCGTCAAACTTCTCCAAACGTAACAGAGGGACATGATTCAAAAGTTGTTTACAAAAAGTGACACCGATACGGTGTGCCGTGTGACCTTTTCACTGCCAGAAGAGATATGGGCTTCTGAGGTATACCTGGTGGGCGATTTCAACGATTGGAATCGCAGGTCTCATCCCCTTCAGCAAGACTCGAATGGGCGATGGGTCGTCGTGCTTGACCTGCCCGCGGGGCCGGCCTACGGATTCCGCTATTTCTGCGATGGCGAGTGGTTGAACGATAACCAGGCCGATGCCTATTGGGAAAACCCCCACGGCGGTCATAACTCCGTTCTCTTCACCGAGGTTCCTTCGGCGAGCGACGAATGATGGGTCGTGCCTCGTGCGCAAAACGTTGGTTTGCTCAATAACCGCGTCGCCCCGCCGCTCTCAATCTGAGGCATTGGCGAAGACATCGATCAACCTGCCCACAACCTTGATTCCCTCGAAAAAATCATCCAGCCGAATGTTCTCATCCGGTGCATGGACGCGACTGCCATAGTATGCGACGCCGGTAGACGCTACCGGTACGCCATGAATGCCACAGAGTTCGTGCATGGGACCGCTGCCGGCAGCCGATGGATAGACCAACGGTTCGGCTTGATCGACTGCTCTCAACGCTCCAACAACCGCCCGAGCGATCAGAGCGTCGGGGGATGTGCGGGAGGGTATCAAGCCATCCTGGCAATTCGTGATTTCTACATCGTCAAAGCCGCGACGGTCGAGATGCTCTCTCAACAGGCCCAGAGCCAGATCGGGGGTAAGATCGGGGACCAGGCGAAAGTCGAGTTTCGCCATGGCGGTCGCAGGGACTACTGTTTTTGAGCCGGTTCCAGTGTAGCCACTCAACATGCCGTTAATTGAGCACGACGGTGCCATCAGGAGGCGTTCCAGGGCAGCGTTGCCGCTCAACCCGCCCAGCAGACCCTGGTGCAGTCCGAGGGAATTTTCAATCGCCTTGTCATCAAAGGGCAATGTCTCAAGCAGGGCTCGATCGGCCTGCGTTACAGGCCTCACGTGGTCCATGAATCCATCGACGGTGATCTGACCATCGGAGGCGCGAAGGGTGCCAAGTGCCTCGACCAATCGCCAGGCGGCATTGGGCAAGATTCCGCCATATCCGGAATGGGCATCGGTTGCCGCGGTACTCACCCGAAACTCCACCGGCAGAATCCCTTTGACGCCCAGATTGACCACCGGCCGGTCGTCGGTGCTCTTTTCGCCATATTCCCAGAGGCAGCCATCGGCTTTGCCGATCAGGTTCCCATTTTCGGCGGCAAAACCAAACAGGTGCGAACTACCCATCTCTTCCTCGCCCTCGATGATGTAGAGGATACGAAGGGGCAATGGACCTGACGTATCCTGGAAAGCCTTGATGGCGGTGAGCCGGGCCAACAGGTCTCCCTTGTTATCGGCCACTCCGCGTGCGAAGAACGTTCCGTCCCGGATCTCTGGCACGAACGGGGGCGAATGCCACTGGTCCAGTGGGTCAGGGGGTTGCACGTCATAGTGGTTGTAGATCATGAGGCAGCGGGGTCCGTCGCCGGCTTCGGCAATGATAAGGGGTGGTCCTCCACCCTGGGGAACCAGATTGGTGGTCAGACCTGCGTCGTGACACAAGTCAACGGTAAAGCCGGCCGCTTGCCGCATCGCGGGCCCGCCCTCCGCTGATACGCTGGCAATTCGACAAAATTCATCCAGGTTATCAAGGATGTTCTGTCGATTCTGTTCCAGATAGCTGTCAAATTGTTCGAAGTTCATGTTCAGGCTCTTTCCTGGTTCGAATGCGTCGCTGACAATCACTCAGCTTTTGCCTATGGGGCGAGGATGTGGCATACTCCTGCCCCGTTTTCGCGGTTTACTGGTGAACGATACCATAAATTGTGCAATTCCGGCAATTTGCCGGGCAGTGCAGGACAGGTGTTGGGAAGATGTGTTTTGCGGCACAGGACATTGTAGATTACCTGGGGAGCTGCCGCCAGGAGATGGCCTTGTTCCTGGGGCAACTGGCCCGGGCAGAATCACCAACTCTGGTACCGGAAAGCCAGAAGGTGGTTTTTGCCCTTCTTGCCGCCCAATTGCATGACATCGGTTATCGCATCCGCCACATCAAGCTGTCGAATAGCGGCGGTATTCTCCTCGCCCGACCTCCACGCCGCCGCTTCCAGCCTGTACAATTGCTTCTGGGTCATAGCGACACGGTGTGGCCGATTGGCACGCTTGAAGTCATGCCTGTGGAAGGTAGCGGCCGGATTATTCGAGGGCCCGGCGTGTTCGACATGAAGGGGGGGCTTACTCAGACCATTTTCGCTCTCAAGGCCATCCAGGCGCTGGGACTGGTGCCTGAAGTGACTCCGCTGGTGCTCGTCAATTCCGATGAGGAAACGGGCAGCATTGATTCTCACAGGTACATTCAGATGCTGGCGCGCGTGGCCAATCGTGCATTCGTGATGGAGCCGGCCCTGGGAGCACGAGGGAAACTCAAAACCAGGCGAAAAGGGTTCATGCGTTTCGATGTAACCATTTTGGGCAAGGCCTCTCATGCCGGATTGGCGCCCGAAGAGGGGGCAAGCGCAATTCTCGAGCTCTCTCACATCATTCAAAAACTGTTCGCTCTGAACGATCCGACCAGGGGCGTTACGGTCAATGTCGGCGTAGTAAACGGTGGATCGGGCGCGAACGTAGTAGCAGCCAAGTGTGTCGCTGAAGTGGACGTAAGATTTTTCACTTCGATCGAGGCGCTGGAGGTCGCTCACAGGATTCTGTCCCTGGAGACAGTGACCCCCGGTACCCGTGTTATGGTCGAAAAGGTGGGAGAAGCGCCGCCGCTGGAGCGGACACGCCGCAACCGAAAGTTGTGGCAGACAGCACGCGAATTGGCGAAGGCGATCGATCTGGATCTGGAGGAAGGGGCCTCGGGCGGGGGATCCGACGGCAACACGACCAGTCAGTTCACGGCAACACTGGATGGCCTTGGGGTCGTTGGGGACGGGGCCCATGCCCGGCATGAATTTGCTGACGGGGATGCAATGGTTGAGCGTGCTGCCTTGTTGGCGCTGCTGGTTCTGGCTCCTCCTCTTTAAGTACCAGGACGCCCGTTTTTTTTGCCCGGCGAGATAAAGGATCTGCCACCAATTGCATCTTGCCAGGACAAAATTGCATTTTGACCTACTTCTTCGCACTGATTCTTGCTCCGGATTTCATTTCATTAGTGCAATAGTGCAATTCGTGGCAAAAAGTCCTGTACTTCGGCTTCGTTCAGCACAGGTTCAGGCTTGTCCAGGTTAGGCAGCACAGGGAAGTCTGTTACCGTTAGGGCATAAGGCAGCGGCGGTCTTCGCGGGCGGTTGTTACTCTTTGCAAAGCCGTGGTGGGCGTGTTATACTCTCCATGACACAACGCGTCATCAACATGACACGTCATCAACATGACACGTCATCAACATGACACGTCATTCAACGGGTGAGCAATGAACATTGAACGGGAGTTATCATTCGAGACCGATGACGGTCTTGCCGTATGGGTGCGAAAAGAAGGTCCAGATGATGTTCCTTTTCTTCTGGAATTTTTTGAGCATATGGGGCCGGAGAGTCGCTACCAACGGTTTAACGAGGTGATCAATAACCCAGATCCCGCTGTTGTGCGCCGGGAGGCCCAGCGATTGGTGCAACTTTCGAGTGAGCGAGGGGGTGGCTGGCTGGCTTTCTCTGATCTGCCCGACCAGAAGGACGCCATGATAGCTGGCGCGCATTTCGTGCGAACAGATCCGGATGCTGTTGAATTGGCTGTCAGTGTCAGGGATGATCTTCAGCGGCATGGAATCGCCACCCAGTTCCTGGCGCTTGTGGTCGAGCAGCTCCGATCAGAGGGGCTTAATACGATCAAGGCCTCTTTCCGGGCCGACAACAGAGCGGTTTGGGCCATGTTACGAAGCTTGCCTTATCGGGTTAGCGTCACCGTGTCTGGTAGCACCGCCGATATTTCTGTGGATATTCAATCGAGTGAACAGTTCGTTGGAGCAGGCCATGATGAAGGATGAGTCCGCGTTGGAAGCAGGACTGGCATCGAAATACGTTTTTGAGGCCGATGATGGGACCAGGATCTGGGTGCGGCCAGAGCGACCCGACGATGCCCCTTTATTGGTCGATCTTTTTGAGCACCTCAGTGATCAGAGTCGTTTTCAGCGCTTTTCCAAGGTGTTGGACCGCCCAGACCGGGAACGCGTCATGGTCGAGGCGGACCGGCTGGCAGAGAGGATACCACCTGAAGAGTATGCGTGGTTGGCTTTTGCTGACCTCCCGGATCAGCAGGCAGCGCCGATCGCGGCGGCTCGCCTGGCCAAAGTGGCGGACGATACAGCAGAAGTTGCTGTGGTCGTTCGCGATGATCTGCAACTGCGCGGAATCGGGTCGCGTCTGCTCAACTACGTGCTCGATCAAGCTCGAATCCATGGCATGAACCGTCTGACGGCGACCTTTCGCAGCGATAACCGGGCCGTGTGGCGCCTCCTGGGTTACTCGCCCTATCACGTCACCTGGGAAATGCACGGCACCCAGGTGGACGTTATCATCCATGTGCCGCCACTTAGCCGGGAAAACGGTCCCCGCGTTTCCACCCGGGAAGCTTCGGAACAACCCCCTGCCCCATAGCCACGACAGTTTTCCCCCGTCCGGCGACCGAATCACCAGATAATGAACCTGGACCGGCCTATTGCGGTATTGGTTAAAGGTGAATGGCACCTCTTTCATGGAGCAACTTTCGTCTTTTCAGAATCCTCTTCCCCCTCAATTGCCTGACGATCCCTCGCGTCCCTCAGATGCGATGGACAGTGACCCCAAAAAGTCTTCTGCGCGAAGACTGGATGATTTTCGGCAATCCACAGCGGTTTCCTTGATTGTATTCCTGTTGCGAAGGCTGCTCTTTGGCACTGTGATCCTTGGGGCGATCACGTTTTTGACATTCTGGGGCCTGGAAATGGCGCGCGGTACCTCGTTAGCTACGGCGATCAGCGATGCGATCGAGATGTCCCTGGCCTATCTCGGCAACCTGCTGCAAGGGAATCTCGGCTTGACCGAACCAGGAACTTTGCAGCCCAGGGCCGTTCCCGTCTCAGAAGTGCTTTGGGGCCTTTTGAAGAACAGCCTCGGTTTGTTGGCGGTTTCCCTTTCTATCGCCACAGCGGTGGGTATTCTGATGGGTATCTGGAGCGCCAACTGGCGGCGGAGCGGTTGGTCCACGGTGATGATTGTCGTGTCGGTCATCGGTGTTTCAATCCCCAGTTTCTTTGCGGCCCTGTTGTTACAACTCCTCATGGTAGAGTCGGCAAAGGCGACCGGCAGGCCTCTCTTGCCCATCGGAGGCTTTGGCTGGGACAAACATATCCTTTTGCCGGCCATCGTTCTGGCGACCCGCCCGATCGCTCAGATTGCCCGGATGACATTCATCAGCGTTGGTGATATCCTGGACCAGGACTACGTACGCACGGCCCGGGGGAAGGGTCTTTGGCCCCGCCAGATCTGGTGGCGATATGTTCTCAAAAACGCGGCCGTACCTATTCTGACCACCATCGGAGTATCCACTCGTTTTGCCCTCAGCAGCCTTCCGGTCATCGAGTACTTTTTTGGGTGGCCCGGGTTGGGTTGGGCGTTGCTCAAATCGATAACAATCCAGGATGATGATCTGACAGTTGCTCTGGTGTTGTGCCTGGGAATTCTCTTTATCCTGATCAACCTGTTGCTGGACCTGAGTTATCGGGTAGTCGACCCTCGCTTGAGGGAACAGGAAAAGCGGGTTGGCCAGAACGGGGGCGGCGGTGTTCTCGAGCGACTGCAGGATTTCTGGAGAGGGGTGACAGATTGGATACGCTACAATCCCCTGCGAAACTGGTGGCAGGGTCGCAACATAGAGCCGGCTCCCAGCCCTTTCGCCACCCTCCCGACGGATTACACGACTCAACCAGAGGTTAGTGCTGAGAAATTCTCCGCCGAGCGGCGGCGGGCCTGGTGGCGCGGCACGCTTGGAAACGCGCCCTTTATGCTCGGTTTGATGTTAGTCATGCTGTTGCTTGCGGTGTTCATCTTTGGGCCCCGTTTCACCCCTCACAATCCCTACCTGACCCAGGGCCTTCAGATCGTCGACGGGGAGTTCCTGATGCCTCCCTTCGAGCCAGGTGGGACCTATCCGTTGGGCACCGACGTGTTGGGACGCGATATTCTGAGCCTGATCCTGGCAGGTTTGCAGCAGACTATGATTCTGGCTGTCCTGGTAGTGCTGGCCCGGGTTGTGCTGGGTAGCCTGCTCGGCACCATCGCCGGCTGGAATAGCGGCTCATGGATCGATCGGCTTCTGATGGGTCTGGTCGAGATCCTTGCCGCCTTCCCCATGCTGTTGCTGGCAATGATCCTTATTCTGGCGCTGGGTATTCGTAACGGTATGCTCTCATTCGTTATCGCGCTAAGCCTGGCTGGCTGGGGCGAGATTATGCAGTACGTCCGTGGCGAGGTCATGACTATCCGGCACAAAGCGTATATTGAGAGCGCAGTTGCAGTTGGTCTGCGCACGCCAGGCCTGCTCGTGCGGCACGTGACGCCCAACCTGCTGCCGGGCGTGATTTCCCTGGCGGCGCTGGAGATGGGCGCCGTATTGATGCTCCTTGGCGAGCTTGGTTTCATCGGTATCTTTATCGGAGGCGGTGCCTTCGCGGAACTCGACATCGCCGGCCAGCCATATCATTACTCCGACGTCCCGGAATGGGCCTCGCTGCTGAGCAGTGTCAGAGCCTATGCTCGTGCCTATCCGTGGGTTGCGATCTATCCAGCCCTGGCCTTTTTCCTGGCAATTGTAGGCTTCAATCTGTTTGGAGAGGGGCTCCGACGCATGGTTGAAACGGTAGGCATCGGACTCAATCGTCTTGTCAATCGCTATACCGTCGGCGCAGGGTTGGTGGCCTTGTTGGCCATTGGTTGGGTCCAGACCAACACGGGTTCCATTGCCTACTACAAGCAGGAGACCGCTCTGTTTGATGGACAACGATCATTCGAGCACGTTCAGGCGTTGGCCAGTCCTGAATTTCAAGACCGCAAGCTCGGAACGGCGGGTTTGGCTGCTGGTGCCGATTACGTTGCCGCCCAGTTCAAGGTGCTCGGATTGCAGCCGGCGGGCGAAAAGATGAGCTATCTTCAAACCCGCCAGCGAGCCTATATGGAACTCAACGGATTGCCCCAACTGGTCGTCGAGGACGGCGGCGCGCCAGCTGTGTACATGGATGAGTATATCGAGTATCCATCGCCGTATATCAATATCGGTGAGGCAAAAGGGGATGTCCGGGTGGTCCTTGCCAATGATTTGGACCCTGGCAATTATCAGAAGTCGTTCCCGGCGCTGCGCGAGGAGGTCATGTCAGAGGATATCGTGCTGGTACTATCCGATCAGGAGGCATCCTATTTCAGGGACATTCCTATTGCCGGATTGCTGGTCCTCGCGGAGGATCCGGTGGATCTTCGCAGGCATTATACACTGTCGACCCGTACGAGAGCATGGGACGCTTTTGGCACCAACAGGCGTACCGGTGGTGATTTTCCCACCTTTCGAATCAGTGAGGGACTTGTCGAGAGGCTGCTGAACGGTTCGGGCGAGAGCCTCGATAGCCTTCGTGCACGCAGGCGCGGTCTTGGCAGGAATGAAGTTCAGGTAGTCGATGCGAACGGCTCTGTGGCGATGTCCGTATCTGGCAAGATTTTCGATCATGAGCCGGCCTACCATGTGATTGGGCATATGCCTGGCGTATCCGGACGCGCTACTGCCGGTGATCTTCAGATGGACGACCAGGTAGTCATCGTTTTGGCGCAGTACGACAGCCCTCCCTTTGGACCGACAGGGTGTTGCCCGGCAACTAACGACAATGCCAGCGGAATTGGCGTGATGTTGGAGACAATCCGCGTCCTCCAGCAATCTGATTATCAGCCCTATCGAACGTTTTTGTTCATTGCCTATTCTGGTGAGGGCCGGGAGGGTGGTGAATCTGTTCAACCTCATGATGTCAGTAAATTCCTCCAGGCCAAGGCTGGATTTGCTACGACCTTGGAGGTAGAGGCGATTGTTCACCTGCGGGGCCTGGGCGGCAGCGGTGAACGACTCCAGATCACAGCGGGCGGCAATCAGCGGCTGGCCAAACTTTTCGAAAGCGCAGCCCGGCAAGTGGGCGCCGCTACCGTGCGCAATGAGGACGCCGTTGATTTGAGCATTGTTTTCGCCGAGGGTTCCGGTAGAGCTGGGGATCTCGGACAGGAGGCACCAACCATTGGCCTGACGTGGGAAGACTGGCAGGGGACAGCTCGCACAGCTGAAGACACCATGGAAACTGTATCGGCCGATAACCTTGAGATGGCTGGTAAGACCCTGGCCCTGGCGTTGATGATCATAGGCCGGGAAAACCGCTATTAATTGACAATGGTCAATTGTTGATGGCAAGCGTTCCGGCTGTGGCCCTATAGGATACCCAATGTTCTCAGCACAATGGCGATCATGGCGCAGGTAGTAAGGGACAATAAAAGACCACTCACGATCAGCGCAATTGATTTTGAGGGACCCGTCGTATTATCCTCAGGGTTTTCCGGCCTGTCCTCGTCAACCGACATAATGCAACGTCTCATCTTTCTCTTGACCGGGCTGGCTGACATCTTCGCAAAGGGTTTTTCCGCCATGACGCGGCGCAACCTGCCAGAACGGTTTTAGTCCTAATTTCCTGGACGCGAACAGCCAGGCAAGTCCTATCACCTCGTAGCCAAGCGCCCTCAAGCGGCGCGAGCAGGACGCAAACTCGTAACTTGTCGCCGGATAGGCCATTTTGTGCCGAATGCCCTCGGCGTCGAAGATATTGTCGGCGCGCCGCACGTGGTGGGGGGTTGTCACCACGATAGCCGTATGCCAGTCGCGATCGGTCATAATTCGCCGGCAATAGGCGGCGTTTTCGATGGTATCGCGCGAGTTGGCTTCAACAACAAGGGCTCCTGCCGGCAGGCCGAGTCTACGGGCCAGATCGGCCATGACTTCAGCTTCGATATGGGTGTTGCGAACAGCGCCACCCGAGACGATCACGGCCTTGCCCTTGCCCGCATTGAAGAGGTTGACAGCCAGCGTAATCTCTTCCTCGATGGCAGCACTGGGGCTGCCGTCATCGACGGCGGGATGACCCAATACGATGATCACATCGGCCGCTCGCACGGGGCGATGCCTCGGCACGAAGGCACTCATGATCCAGGCGAGGCTGGCGCCGGAAAAAGCGGCCAGAGCGATCAGGAAATTGAACCGTTTCATGCTGTCAAGTGTAGCACATTTCCTGCCCACCTCATAAACCGGATTGGTGCTGTATGTATCCTCGCCTGGCAACAATTCCCCAGGGAATACGTCGCACCACGGATGGACCCATGCGAAAGCATGCGTTAAGCAATCTTCTGGCGCATCCTGGTTGATGGAGTTCCCTCATGGTGTTATAATGACGGCAGGAAATTATCGTAAACACCGATCATCGCGCAAGGAAATGGCTGCCGATGAGCAGCAAGACCGCCAGCCAACCGATCATCAACTACCGCGTGTTATCCGCAGTTGCCGCACTGTCGGCTGCGACATTGATTCTGGAAGGCTCACTGTTGCGGCTTTTGGCGGTCGCCCAGTTCTATCATTTCGCCTTTTTGGTTATCAGCCTGGCGCTACTGGGATTCGGTGCCAGTGGCTCCTTATTGACCGTCAGCGCCCGTCTGCAGCGGTTGCCGGTAGAACGATTGCTTGCCGGAGTCGGTGTAGCCTTTCTTCTGTCCACAGGCCTGGCCTATCTCGTCGTCAACCTGATCCCCTTCGACAGCTACAGCATTGCCTGGGACCGGCGCCAAATTCCCCTTTTTTTGCTCTACTACCTGGCTCTCGCCCTGCCTTTTGTCTGTAGTGGTCTCGGTATCGGGGGTGGGTTGGCCAAGAGCCCCGGATACACACATCTTGTCTATGCGTCCAATCTGATTGGATCGGCCATCGGAGCCCTGCTTGCTCCGCTGATTCTTGCCCTGGCGGGGGTGCCGGGTGGGGCTCTGGCGGCTGGCATGATCGGACTGCTGGCGGTCATTCTTGTCCGGGGGCGACCACCAGTCGGTACCACGGATCGCCGATGGATCACCGCCTTGTTGCTGGCAGCCGTACTGACACTGCTTTCAGTCCTTGGTTGGTTCAATCTGCAAGGTCGCGCCATCCTGGGAATGACCATTTCTCCCTACAAGGGCTTGGCAAATGCCCTTCGCTATCCCGGTGCGCAGCAGCAATTTCAGGGTTGGAATGCAATCTCCAGGGTCGACGGAATCTCCCAGGCCGGTATTCGTCAACTGCCTGGATTGAGCTACACCTATTTCGGCACGATACCGGAACAGCAGGGCGTAGCCGTTGATGCCAATACAGTCTCTCCCTTGACCGAAGCGACGCCGGAGACATTCCCGGCGGCCGGCTATTTGCCCGAAGCCATTGCCTTTCAGCTTCGCCCAAATGCCAAGACCCTGGTGGTCAACCCTGCCGCGGGTCTGGCAGTGCTGCAGGCGCTGGCAGGCGACGCGGAGAGTGTCACCTCGGTGTTGGAAAACGGTCTTGTGGCTCGGGCTGTCGCAAACATGGCCCCCGATTTCAATGTGTTCGAGGACGAGCGGGTCAGGTCGGTCATCGAAACACCGAGGGTATTTCTCCAGCAGGACAGCGATAGCTACGATATCGTGTTGTTCCCGCTGGCCGATTCCTATCGCCCGGTAACCAGCGGCGCCTACAGCTTGAGCGAGACCTACGGATTGACGAAAGAAGCCATGGCTGCCGCGCTGGAGCGCCTCTCCTATGATGGACTACTGGTGGCCACGCGCTGGCTCCAAAACCCGCCCAGCGAGGACGTCAAGCTGCTTGCCACTGCGATAGAAGCACTCGTTGACCAGGGAGTCGAATCGCCGGGTGACTCGTTGGCGGCGCTGCGCGGCATCCAGACGATCACTGTGTTGCTCCGGCCTGGTGGATGGACTTCGCAAGAACTGGCTGCTCTGCGCAGTTTTGCCGAGGAAAAACGATTCGACCTGGTATGGCTTCCCGATATTCAGGAGAACGAAGTCAACCGCTATAACCGGCTTTCGCAACCAGCTCTTTTTGAGGCGACCAGGACTCTATTGGATCCGGATCAACGGGAACGCTTTTACCAGGTGAACCCATATGCGATCCGGCCTGCCACCGACGATCATCCCTTCTTTTTTCATTTTTTCACATGGCGTCAAACGCGCGAGGTGTTGGGTCAACTGGGGCAAAGTTGGCAACCTTTCGGGGGCAGCGGCTATCTGCTTCTGTTAGCTCTATTGGCGCTGGTGCTGGTGCTGAGTATCCTTATGATTCTGGCCCCTCTGTTATGGGTTGGAAACGCTCAGATTGGCCAGCCGGGTTGGCCGGCAGTGGCGCGCACACTGCTTTATTTCAGTCTTCTGGGCGTAGCCTTCCTGTTCGTCGAGATCCCTCTCATTCAGCGTTCGATCCTGATATTGGGCCATCCTACCTATGCCTTTGCCGTCGTGGTGATCTCACTGCTCTTTTTCTCAGGGATCGGCTCGATTCTCTCGGGCAAACCTGATCTTCCCTCGCGAAGACTGGTTGGGGCGCTGGTGATCGTGGCCTTACTTACGCCATGGGTAATCGCTCTCATCTCCGACCTGTTACTGGGTCTGCCGTTCGGCCTGAGAGCCCTTCTTTCCGGCCTGAGTCTGGCACCTCTTGGCGTCTTGATGGGAATGCCTTTCCCGTTGGGCCTGGCATGGCTGGAAGGGAAAGCGCCTGGATTGGTGGCCTGGGCCTGGGCCGTCAATGGCTGTGCATCGGTGGTCGCCTCAGTAATGGCGGCGATTTTGGCCCTGGCTTATGGCTTCACCGTCGTTCTGTCGTTAGGTGCGCTTGCCTATGGCCTTGCCTGGGTTACCCTGTTTTTGCACAAGCCAGCCAGTGCAAGTGAGGGTTTGAATTTGTGAGTGGATCAGGGACTTTGGCCTGTCTTTCGCCTTTCCAGCTAATCTAACCCGGACAAGCCAGAGGAACGCTGATTACGCAGACCTTCGGCGCAGATTCACGCTGATCTTTTTTGATCTTGTTTGGATCGATCAGCGTCAGACTTCAACTTCGCCCCTCGACACGCTCGGGATACCGCTCAGCACAGGTCCCTTCGGCTGCGCTCACCGTCACGCCAGCAGGCGTACCGTGAGGTAGCAGACGATGCGTGAGCTAGCCAGGCGGACCGGGAGGCCAGCGCTCCGTGAGAAGGTGCCCTTGGGGAACCACCCCGGAGCGTCAGCGAAGTGGGCGGTGTCGGGCGGCCAGACTGTTCGAGGCACCTGGCGAGCGACAGAGCAGAAACGGTGTGGTATAATTGAGTCGTGAAACCTTCACGGAGGTAGGTGCTGAAGATATGTATAGCAGAAACCGTTCATTGCTGTTACCACTGTTTGCACTCTTGCTTGCTATCGCGCTGTCGTTTGCAGCCTGCAATGGGGAACCGCTCGATGTAGAGTTGACCAGAGAAAACGGTCGCGAACTCCGGGTCAAGGTAGACGAACTCCTTGACGATGTAGGTGAGTTCGTGGCAGGTTTCTGTAGTACCTCGGCTCTGCCAGCTGGTGCTGCCATTGTGTTCATCACCTGGCAACGCCGGCAGGACGATTGATTCCCACCTTGCTGCCGTTCATGGCCTCGCTGTACAACCGTCATATTTGATGCCATCGAAGGGGTAGAAAGTTTGACCCCTGGGTTTCGCTGGCCTATAATGGCGTGGTCATTTCCGCCGTCCCGCCAGCAATGGTCAGGAGAAAGCCCGCCCGATGGCAACTCACGCCCCCAAAAAAGTCCTTGTTTCCGGCTGTTTCGACATGCTCCACAGTGGGCACATTGCCTTTTTCCAGGAAGCTGCCTCCCATGGTGATCTCCATGTGGCCATAGGATCTGATCAGACCATCTTCGATTTGAAGGGAAGGCCGACGGTGAACAGTGAGGAAGAGCGGCTGTTCATGGTGGGTTCTGTTTCATCGGTCACCGATGCCTTCATTTCGCGTGGTTCGGGCATGCTTGATTTCGAAGAAGAAATCCATGAGCTGATGCCCGACATCCTGATTGTCAACGAGGATGGGAACACACCTGACAAGCGTGCCCTGGCCGGGAAACTGGGCATCGAATACCTCATTCTCAGACGGGAACCGCAGCCCGGCCTCGCTGCTCGATCGACCACGACGCTGCGAGCCATCAATACGATACCTTATCGAATCGATCTTGCGGGCGGGTGGTTGGACCAACCATGGGTGTCGGAGCATTATCCTGGCTACGTGATAACAATTTCGTTGGAACCCACCATAGAGTTCAATGAGCGCAGCGGGATGGCAACCAGTACCCGGCGAACTGCCATCAAACAATGGGGATCCCGTCTTCCGGTCGACGACTACGAAAAAGTAGCATGGACGTTATTCTGCTGCGATAATCCCCCGGGTACAGAAGAGATCTCCGGTTCACAGGATGCTATTGGGTTGGTATTTCCGGGCTTGAACAGATCCTTTTACCAGGGGGAATACTGGCCCCTCCAAATCGAGTCGGTCCACGATGACGCCATCCTTCGTTTTGTTGAAAACTCATTGTTTTTGATTCCCCTTGGGCCCCGCCAACCCGATTTCAGCGTCTTGAGCGGCACAAATATCACGAGTGAAGGCGCAAAAGCGCTGGCTGGAGCCACCGATTTGTGCTGGGATGCCATGTTGGCCCGGGATGTGCGCCGATTCGGCGAAGCCTTACGCCTGGGTTTCGAGGCACAGGTGGCCATGTTTCCCAACATGATGAACCAGATGATGCAGGAACTCATCGAGCAGTACCGGCATCGGGCCTTCGGCTGGAAAGTGTCGGGCGCTGGTGGTGGGGGCTACTTGATTTTGGTATCGGATACCCCTGTCGACAACGCGGTTCGTGTAGTCGTTCGCCGAAAGAGCGATTGACGCCGACCAGTTTGAGGCAGCGGAAGGACTTTTTTTCACAGGAGAGCTATTCATGAAAACAGCCCTTGTTTGTGGAGCCGGCGGCTTTATCGCCGGCCATCTTGTAAAGAAATTGAAGCGAGAAGGCTTTTGGGTGCGGGGAGTAGACATCAAGCAGCACGAGTATGCCGAGACGGCAGCCGACGACTTCCAGCTGCTTGATCTTCGCAATGAAGGTGACTGTCGCGCTGCGTTGACGCTTGATGGCGGTAGCTTCGACGAGCTTTACCAGTTGGCCGCCGATATGGGCGGCATGGGCTTCATTTCGACCGCCGAATGCGAGATCATGCATAACAATGCCCTTATCAATGTGAACATGACTCATTCGGCCGCCGCCATGGGCGTTCCCCGATACTTCTTTTCCTCTTCTGTCTGCATCTACCGGGATATGCAAGTGGGCGAGCCCGAGTTGACCGAGGCCCAGGCCATTCCGGCCAACCCCGACAATGAATATGGTTGGGAAAAACTATATGCAGAACGGATCGCCCAGGCGTATGAGCGCAACCGGGGTATGATAGTTCGTATTGCCCGCTTCCAAAACTGCTACGGACCCGAGGGCACCTGGACCGGGGGGCGGGAGAAGGCGCCGGCGGCAATCTGCCGCAAGGTAGCGGAGGCTGAAGATGGCGGGACGGTCAAGGTCTGGGGAGATGGCACCGCTGTGCGATCCTATACCTACGTGGACGACATGGTCGATGGCATTTATACGCTCATGCATTCATCGCTGGAGGGCCCAGCCAACATAGGAAGTCCACAATACGTCACCGTCGACGAACTGGTCGAGACGGTCATCGCGGAATCGGGCAAGGATATCAAAATCCAGCACGTGGCCGGACCTGTGGGCGTGCAATCAAGGAATTTCAGCAATGAACGCATCTGCACCACTGGCTGGCGATCCCGCTACTCGCTCGAAGATGGCATTGGCAAGACATATCCCTGGATCGAGGAACAGGTGAAAATACAGCAAGCCCTGGCTGCGGCCTGAACGATCGGTTGTGGGGCAACCGATAACCATCGTCGCACGCCATTAACTCCCCAGGAATTGAGAAGCAGGTCCAGGGTCAACCCGGACCTGCTTCTTTTATTAAGTGGAGTTACGCAGGAAACAATTCGCCCACAGACGGCAGATAGAAGACCACGGACGGCGGTCGGCAGAACTGCGTAACTCCAGTCATTGAGTAGCAGGCTCCACACCGAGATATGAAGCGCCAGACTTAGTCGGTTCAATCGGCTAAGAGTAACTCTTCAGGGTCTTCATGTAGTTGGCTCGTTCAAAGGCCGCGGGCTCGGCAACACTTCGCTGGCTCAAGGTGCCCTGCATTTCCTCGATAGACTCATACCCATACTCGTTCATCCACGCCACAATCCCATCCAGCAGGGTCGCAATGTGGTCGACCCCATTCACGAGAAGCGACGAGCACACGTTTGCGATGTCTGCACCGGCCATCATGGCCTTCAACACATCCTGGGGGGTGTGGATACCTGTGGTCAAGGCCAGGGAAGCATCCACATTGCCATAGAGAATGGCGATCCAGCGCAGGGGAAGGCGCATCTCGTTCGAAGTACTGAGCACCAGCCGCGGGCCAACAGTCAACTCATCGATATCCAGGTCGGGCTGGTAGAAGCGATTGAACAGTACCAACGCATCTGCACCAGCTTCGGCCAATCGATAGGCCATGTTCGGCATGGCGCTGAAGAAAGGACCGAGCTTCAGCGCTACAGGAATCTTGATATGTTGTTTGACATTGTTTAGTACGTTCAGGTAGATACTCTCGACCTCTGCGCTGGTCAGGTCTGGTTTGGTGGGCAGAAAGTAAAGATTGATTTCCAGGGCGTCCGCACCGGCCTCTTCGATCATGGATGAATAGTCGATCCAACCGCCATCGCTAACTCCATTCAGGCTGGCGATGATGGGGATATCAACAGTCTCCTTGGCCAGGCGGATGTGTTTCAGATATTCTTCGGGCCCGAAGTTATGTTCGTGGGTCTCCGGGAAATAGCTCAGAGCCTCGGCAAAGCTTTCGGTGCCATAGTTTAGGAAGTGGGACAGCTCGGCCGCCTCAAACGCCAGTTGTTCCTCAAATATCGAATGCAGCGTGATGGCGCCGGCTCCAGCCTCTTCCATGCGCCGGATAGTGTCGATGTCTTCCGACAGAGGCGATGCGGACGGAACGATGGGATTCTTCAATTCAAAACCCATGTATTGGGTAGTAAGGTTCATGTGAGTTCCTCCAGTTCAGGAATTTGGATTGGCAAAGCCAGATCAAGGTCCACTGTTCGGCCGGGGTCCAAATCTGAATTGCCAATCCAAAAACCGGGATCAGGTTCCTACTCGTCGCTGTAATCCAGTTTGGCGAGTTGTTGGTAAAGATGCCAGCGGCTCCGGACATCCTCTTCGGCCAGAGCCAGCAACGCTGACGCGACTTGAGGTTTGGTCTTGGCCAACACGGTGTAGCGGGCCTCGCTATAGACATAATCCTTCAGGGGCAATTTGGGAGCCCGGCTGTCCAGTTGCAGCGGGTTTTCCCCTTCATCCGCCAGTTCGGGATTGTATCGCATCAGTGGCCAGTAGCCGCTTTGCACAGCCATCCTCTGATGCTCGTTGCCGTCTGTCAAGTTGAAGCCATGGGCAATGCAGTGGCTGTAGGCAATGATGAGGCTGGGGCCATCGTAGGCCTCTGCTTCCAGGAAGGCTCGCACCGTCTGCCGGTCATTGGCGCCCATCGCCACTCGTGCTACGTAGATATTCTCGTAGCTCATGGCGATCATTGCCAGATCCTTTTTGGGCAAGGGCTTGCCTGCCGCAGCGAACTTGGCCACTGCGGCTCTTGGGGTCGCCTTGGACATCTGGCCACCGGTGTTGGAGTAGACCTCGGTATCCAGCACCAGTACATTGATGTTGCGTCCCGAGGCCAGCACGTGATCGAGGCCGCCGTAACCAATGTCGTAGGCCCAGCCGTCGCCGCCCAGGATCCAGACCGATCGTTTGACAAAAACATCTGCCAGGCTAAGCAGTTGCTGGCACCCCTTGGCACCGTTTGCGTTCTGCAGGATAGTCTTGAGCTCTGCCACACGCTCTCGTTGCGCCGCGATGCCAGCCTCGTCAGACTGATCGGCGTCGAGAATATCTTCAGCCAGGCCTGCACCAAGCATGTCGGCATTCTTTTTGAGCAGCTCAGTGGCAAACTCAATCTGCTTTTCAACGGTCAGGCGGAAGCCAAAACCGAATTCCGCGTTGTCCTCGAAAAGGGAATTGGACCAGGCAGGTCCACGTCCGTCGGCGTTGACGGCGTAGGGCGTGGTCGGCAGATTGCCGCCGTAGATAGAAGAACAGCCAGTGGCATTGGCGATAATTAGTCGGTCCCCGAAAAGCTGTGTCAGCAGCTTGATGTAAGGAGTCTCGCCACAACCAGCGCATGCACCCGAGTACTCGAACAGAGGCTGGAGCAATTGATTGGTTTTGACCTGGCCCAGGTTGACCTTGGTCCGATCGACCTCATCGATACCAAGGAAGAAGTCATAGTTTTCCACCTCGCGATCGCGCAGGGGCGGCTGAGGTTCCATGTTGATAGCCTTGAACTTGGGCTCGCGTCGGTTCTTGGCCGGGCACACCTCGACACAGACCGAGCAGCCCGTGCAATCCTCAGGCGCCACCTGAATCGTATATTGCCAGCCCGGGAACTCCTTGCCCCGCCACTCGGCCGACAAAAAGCTCTCGGGGGCCCCTGCCAGCGCTTCCGGCGGATATACCTTGGCGCGGATGGCGGCATGGGGACAGACGATGGCACACTTGCCGCATTGAATACAAACGTCGGGATCCCAGATAGGAATCTCCAGCGCGATATTGCGTTTCTCCCACTGGGTGGTTGCTGTCGGATAGCTGCCGTCGATCGGGAGCTTGGAGACGGGTAGATCGTCACCCTTGCCCGCCATGATGGTTGCAGTCACTTCCTGGACAAACTCGGGCGCTTCTTCAGGTACCATGGGCGGAAGCTCCAGGGTACTGGTGACTTCGTCCGGTATCTCAACTTTGTGCAGGCTTTCGACGGCTGCGTCGACAGCCGCGAAGTTCATCTGGACGACCTTCTCGCCACGCTTGCCGTAACTCTTTTTGATCGCGGTCTTGATGGCCTCGATAGCTTCATCCTGCGGAAGGACACCCGAAATGGCGAAGAAGGCGGTCTGCATGATGGTGTTGATGCGCACCCCCATGCCGGTGGCCTTGGCTACCTCATACGCGTCGATGACGTAGAACTTCAGCTTCTTTTCGATGATGTGTTCCTGATAAACCCTCGGTAGCGCGTTCCATGCCTCATCCCTGTCATGGTAGGTATTCAGCAGGAACACACCGCCGGGGGCTGCTTTCTGTAGCACGTCATAGCGTTCCAGGAAGATGGTTTGGTGCACACCGACAAAATTGGCCGCGTCGATCAAATAGGGCTGGCGGATGTACTCTGGCCCGAATCGCAGGTGTGAAACAGTTGTTGCGCCTGCTTTTTTCGAGTCGTACACGAAGAAGCCCTGGGCGAAGTTGTCAGTGTCCTCGCCGATGATCTTGATGGAGTTTTTATTGGCTCCCACGGTGCCGTCGGAACCCAGGCCATAGAACACGGCTCGCACGACACCGGGAGCCTCGATATTGAAACCGGGATCGTAGTCAATACTGGTATTTGTGACGTCATCATTGATGCCGAGCGTGAAGTGGTTCTTGGGCGAATCCTTTGACATCTCCTCGAAAAGACCCTTGACCATAGCCGGCGTGTACTCTTTGCTGGACAGACCATAGCGCCCACCAATTACCTTGATGTCACTCCGCCCGCTTTCCACCAATGTGGTGACAATATCCTTGTAAAGAGGTTCGCCGCCGCTGCCCGGTTCCTTGGTGCGGTCAAGGGCGGCTATCACCTCCACGGTATCTGGCAGCGCGTCGACGAAATGCTCCACGCTCCAGGGACGGTAAAGGCGAACCTTGAGTACGCCGATCTTTTCCCCTTGCTCCACCAGATAATCGACGGTTTGATGGGTCGTCTCGGCGGCCGAGCCCATGATTACGATGACCCGGGTTGCATCGGGTGCACCAAAGTAGTCAAAGAGCTTGTATTGGCGGCCGGTCAGCCCTGCGAATTTGTCCATCGCTTCCTGGACGATACCGGGGATCTTGTCGTAGAAAGCGTTTACGGTTTCCCGGGCCTGGAAGAAGACATCGGGATTTTGGGCGGTTCCCCTGATGACCGGCCGTTCAGGTGTCAAGCCCCGTGCACGGTGTTCCAGCACCAGCGTGTCGTCGATCATGGCCTCAATGTCACTGTCGGCCAGCAGTTCGATCTTGTTGATATCATGGCTGGTACGGAAGCCGTCAAAGAAGTGGATGAAGGGCACCCGCGAGGCTAATGTGGAGGCCTGGGCAATCAGTGCCACGTCCATCACTTCCTGGACCGAACCACTGGGCATGAGCGCCCAGCCGGTTGCGCGGGTAGCCATGACATCACTGTGTTCGCCAAAAATAGAGAGGGCCTGGGCGGCAACACTGCGCGCTGCAACATGAAAGACGGTCGACGTTAGCTCGCCGGCAATCTTGTACATGTTGGGGATCATCAGTAGCAGACCCTGGGATGCGGTGAAAGTCGTCGTGAGGGAACCGGTCTGCAGGGCGCCATGAACGGCTCCTGCGGCGCCTCCCTCAGATTGCATTTCCACCACCAACGGAATCGTTCCCCAGATATTGGTCTTGCCTTCAGCTGACCACTGGTCGGCCCATTCACCCATGGGGCTGGAAGGTGTGATCGGATAGATGGCAACCACCTCGTTGGTTTTGTGGGCAACATACGCGGCTGCCTCATTACCATCGATTGTTACTGTTTGTCTTTCGCTCATCGATATCTCCTAGCTAGACTCTGTATTTTGCTATCGCCACCGAGACCATGGTTTGATCTCCGGAGCGCACACTCCCGGAGCAGCGAGAGCTTCCGCGTCTCTCCTGGAGTGTGAATTGTCTTGAATTGCAGCATTCTGGCCTTTTTTGCCAGGGAAAATCCAAGTGCCAACACTCATCATACCTCGGATTCGTCACTCTATCCATGATCTAGGTCATATGTAGAGCACTAATTTCAGGTTTTTTCTGAAATTTGCACTATCCTGCGGTGATTTATCGAAATTGACGAAAAATAAAGAAGAGCACTCAGCCTGCGAGCGCTCTTCGAGATCGTGTAGGGTTGGTTTCCGCCGTCACGCGGATCGATTCCGGGGGATTCCTCCTAGTTGAATTGCATTGGCATTGGCATTGCGCTTAGTGAGCTATACACCAAAGAGCCTTGCGCAGATTGCAGCGTGAGATTGCTTCCTTGAATCTGGTAGCGGTTGGCTGAACCAAGCATGTTCAGGTAGCGGGATTCTTGCTGAGCGACTTCCTGCGGGCATGCCATCTGGCTGCTGCTCAGGCCGAAAACAGAAATCTGTCCATCGCCGCCGAGAGAGTAATTGCCGCTGTACTGGTTGCACCCGCCATGGCCTGTGATGGTGCCACCGATGAAGTTGGCTGTGATCGGCACCATTGGGCTGGGTGATACCAGGGTCCAGGTGGGACCCTCGATCTCCCCACCGGATGGCGGCGGCTCGATCGGTGGCATTGGCTGTACTACTGGTGGCTCGACAGGCGGTATCGGCTGGACTGGTGGCTCAACGGGGGGTACCGGCTGGACCGGTGGTTGCACGGCTTCGACGATGGTAATCTGGTGGGTGTCATCGTCGCTGAGACCGTTGGCATCAGTGACCGAGAGCCGGATGGTGTAGCTGCCCGGCTGGCTGAAGCTGGTTGTCACGCTGACGTCGGCTGTCGGTGCTGCGGAAGCTTCCCTGGTGCCCAGGTCCCAGTGGTAGCTGACGATGGGGCTGCTGCCCGGTGTAGAACGACTGGTGAAGGTGACCGGCTCGCCGACGCTGGCCTGGGTCGGACCCTCGATCCTGGCTGTGGGAGGCTGAGCCTGTTGGGCGATGGTGATCTGGTGGGTGTCATCGTCGCTGAGACCGTTGGCGTCAGTGACCGAGAGCCGGATGGTGTAGGTGCCCGGCTGGCTGAAACTGGTCGTCACACTGACATCGGCAGTGGATGCAGCTGAGGCTGATCGGGTACCCAGGTCCCAGTGGTAGCTGACGATGGGGCTGCTGCCCGGTGTAGAACGGCTGGTGAAGGTGACCGGCTCGCCGACGCTGGCCTGGGTCGGACCCTCGATCAAGGCCGTTGGTGGCTGAGCCTGTTGGGCGATGGTGATCTGGTGGGTGTCATCGTCGCTGAGGCCGTTGGCGTCAGTGACCGAGAGCCGGATGGTGTAGGTGCCAGGTTGGCTGAAACTGGTCGTCACACTGACATCGGCAGTGGATGCAGCTGAGGCTGATCGGGTACCCAGGTCCCAGTGGTAGCTGACGATGGGGCTGCTGCCCGGTGTAGAACGGCTGGTGAAGGTGACCG